>CAMPGR010000131.1 GCA_946885605.1 uncultured Pseudomonadota bacterium | reverse complement strand
GACGAGTGGAAATGACTGTCATGGACGCGCCCGAAACAGATGTCGCGCCGCTTCCGCCGGACGAGTACGGCACGGAGGTCCTGTGCGCGAGCTGGAACCCGGCTGCGAGCGTGGTCGCCGAGTCGCGCGCGCACGCGATGCGCGAGGCGCCCGGCGAGCTGTCCGCCGGCGAGGCCGAGTCGTTTCTGCACCAGTTTTACCGCTGCGACGGCAGCTGACCATCCAGCAGCCGGGGGACAGGCCGCTCTGCGGGGCCTGTCCCCATCGCATCTCCGTCCCTTCGAGGCGTGCTGCCTGTCCCCATCCCCACACGATCGGGTAGAATGCCCGCTTTATGGGCCGGGCGCCCATTCCCATGGAAATCCGGGTAGATGGCACAGCTGCTAGGGAGCCTCGTCGCGATCGTGACGCCGATGCAGGAAGACGGCGAACTGGATCTCGGCGCGTTCCGCAAACTGATCGACTGGCACATCCAGGAAGGGACTGACGGCATCGTGGTGGTCGGCACCACGGGCGAATCGCCGACCGTCGATTTCGACGAGCACCACCTCCTCATCAAGACCGCGGTCGACCACGCCAGAGGTCGCATCCCGGTGATTGCCGGCACCGGCGCGAACTCCACCCGCGAAGCGATCGATCTCGCCGCCTACGCGAAGCAGGTCGGCGCGAACATGAGCCTTTCGGTCGTGCCGTACTACAACAAGCCGACACAGGAAGGGCTTTACCGCCACTTCAAGGCGATTGCGGAAGCCGTGGACATTCCGCAGATCCTCTACAACGTTCCGGGGCGCACCGTCGCCGACATGCAGAACGACACGGTGCTGCGCCTCGCTCAGCTGCCCCACATCGTGGGCATCAAGGACGCCACCGCGCATCTCGAGCGCGCAGCCGACCTCCTGCGCCGCAAGCCGCGCGATTTCCTCGTCTTCAGCGGCGACGACGCGACGGGCCTTGCGCTCATGCTGCTCGGCGGCCACGGCGTCATTTCGGTGACCGCCAATGCGGCGCCGCGCTCCATGCACGAGATGTGCGCGGCTGCGCTCTCTGGAGACGTGGCCCGCGCGCGTGAAATCAACAACCGGCTCCTCGGCCTGCACCGCCATTTGTTCTGCGAGGCGAACCCGATCCCGGTCAAATGGGTCGTGCAGCAGATGGGCCTCATCAAGGGAGGGATCCGCCTGCCCCTCACGCCGCTCTCCGAGGGATTTTTTCCGCAAGTGCGCGAAGCGATGCGGCAGGCGGGAATCACCACATGATGCAGAAAGCGACTCTCCGTTCAGCATCCACTTTCTTGTTGAAACAAATCCGCTTCTGGGTCTGCGCGGCCGCGGCCGTCGCGCTCGCCGCGTGCGGCACCTTCGAGATCCCGTCGAAGAAAATCGACTACAAGTCGGCCGGCAAGACGAAACCGCTCGAGGTGCCGCCCGATCTCGTCGCGCCGAGCACCGACGAGCGCTATCTCGTGCCGGACGTGAACCCGAAGAGCGGTGCAACCTATTCCGCTTACAGCCGCGAGCGCACCGGCCCCGTCGCATCGGTTGGGCCCAGCGTGCTGCCGAAAGTGAGCGATGCGCGCATCGAGCGCGCCGGCACGCAGCGCTGGCTGGTGGTGAAGGGCGATCCGGCGAAGCTGTGGCCGGCCGTCAAGGATTTCTGGCAGGAGACGGGCTTCCTCGTCAACCTCGAAATGCCGGAAGCGGGCGTGATGGAGACCGACTGGGCGGAGAACCGCGCGAAGATTCCCGACGGCTTCATCCGCAACACGCTCGGCAAGCTGCTCGATTCGGTCTATTCCACTTCCGAGCGCGACAAGTTCCGCACGCGGCTCGAGCGCGGCGTCGAGGAGGGCACGACCGAGGTCTACATCAGCCATCGCGGCATGGAAGAGGTCTACACCACCTCCCTCAAGGAAGAAACCAAGTGGCAGCCGCGGCCGGCCGATCCCGAGCTCGAAGCGGAGATGCTGCGGCGTCTCATGGTGCGCTTCGGCGTGCAGGAGCAGCGGGCGAAGGCGCAGATCGCGTCTTCCGGCAGCGCGGAGCCGCGCGCGGCGCTCAAGCGCAACTCGGGAGCGCTCACGCTCAACGAGCAGTTCGACCGCGCATGGCGGCGCGTGGGACTTGCCCTCGATCGCGTGGGATTCACGGTGGAAGACCGCGACCGCTCGAAGGGCCTCTACTACGTGCGCTACATCGATCCCGAGATCGACAACAAGAGCGCGGAGAACAAGGGGTGGTTTTCCAAGCTCAAGTTCTGGGGCAACAGCGAAAAGCCCAAGCCCGAGCAGTACCGCATCCTCGTGAAGGGCGGGGAAGAGGGCGCGGAAGTGAACGTGCTCAACAAGGAAGGCGTGCGCGACGGCTCGGAAACCGCGAGCCGCATCCTGTCGCTGCTCTACGAACAACTCAAATAGTAGCCTGATGCGCTTCGCATCACTGGGGAGCGGCAGTCAGGGCAATGCCCTGATCGTCGAGGCGGGCCGCACGCGCATCATGCTAGATTGCGGGTTCGGGATCGCCGAATCGGTTTCCCGCCTCGCGCGCCTCGGACTCGAACCGACGGATCTCGACGCGATCCTCGTCACCCACGAGCACGACGATCACATCGGCGGCGTTGCGCGTTTCGCTCGCAAGTACGAGCTGCCGGTCTATCTCACCTACGGCACGCTGACCGCGCTCGAGAGCGAGCGCGGCGCCGTGGCGCAGATCACCATCATCGACAGCCACACGTCGTTTGCGATCGGCGATATCGAGGTGCGGCCTTTCCCCGTGCCGCACGACGCGCGCGAGCCGGCACAGTACGTTTTCACCGACGGCGCTGCGACGCTCGGCGTGCTGACCGATACCGGCATGTGCACGCCGCACATCGCCGCGATGCTTTCGGGATTGCACGCGCTCGTGCTGGAGTGCAATCACGACTCCGGGCTTCTCGCGAACGGCGCTTATCCGCCGTCGCTCAAGCGGCGCATCGCGAGCCGCTTCGGCCACCTTGCCAATGATGCTGCCGCGCAGCTCGTCGCCGCGATCGACTGCTCGCGGCTGCAGCACCTCATCGCCGCGCATCTTTCGCAGCAGAACAACACGCCCGATCTTGCCCGCACGGCGATCGCCCGCGCGGTCGGCTGCGCGCCGGAATGGATCGGCGTTGCGACCCAGGAAGACGGCTTCGCCTGGCGCGAAGTAAGAGCCTAGAAGGACTTCAGGGCAGACCCGGGGAAATTTTTCGGTCTGACCCCAAACAACAGGCAAAAAAACCGGCCCCGCAGGGCCGGTTTTTTTGTGACATGAGGCAATGACGAAAGCCTACTTCTTCTCTTCTTCCTTCTTCATCTCGCCGCCCGGCGCAGGCGCCGGAGTGGTCGGCGCCGTGCTGGTGCCGCCATCGGGCTTCGGCGCCGGAGTCGGTGCCGTCTCGGGCTTGGGAGCGGGTGCCGGTGGAGGTGCCGGCTCCGACTTCTTGGGTGCGGCAGGCGGCGCCGGCTTGTCACCGCAACCGCTCAGACCGAGCCCACCCGCCAGCAAAAATGCCAGAATAATCGAGCGCTTCATGTTTTTTTTCCTCTACAGATTAACAAGTTAAACGGAGCTGACCACGAGCGGCCGGATGGCCGCGCCCGGCTCTACACCGTACCTACGACACTACCCGCAAAAAAAAATTCAACGGATTATCCGGATGCGAGCTTACAGCCCGCTTACATGCGTGGAGAGCGCCGGGCCGCATGCCTCCCAGATCTCGCTGAAGCGGTCGATAAGCTGCTGCGCGCCGAGCACGTCGTTGGTGCCCTCTGCCGCACGCAGGTGGTCGTAGTGGAAGCGGTGCACGTAATGCGATGCATCGAAAATGACGAACGGATCGTAGACGAGCTTCGCCGGACGCAGCGTTTCGCGGATGCTGACCGCATGGCTGAACTGCTGCATGAGCGCGAGCATGCGTGGACAGTCCCGTTTCAGCCGGGCGGTGTCGTGCAGCGCGATCATGAGCCGGTTCACGCGCGATGCGAGCAGAAACTGCCGCAGCAGCTCGAACCGCTCCGGGGTGTTGTAGCTCTGACCCAGCGAACGGTCGAAAACCCGGATGGTGCGGATCGTCTGCGGAATCATGCGGTCGATGACTTCTTCATACTCGCGCATGCTTTCGAAACGACGGTATTCGGCGTTGGGGAGATTGTGGGAGCTTTCCATTATGCAAGACGCGTAAACGGAATCACGCGGTGTGGCCCGGAACAATATAGCCCGCGCGATACCATTGGTAAAGCAACTCTGCCGCTTCCCGATCGAGCTCGAGCGGCGGCGCCAATCGCCGGCGGTCGGCAAGCGTCGACATGAGTCGCGCGGCTGGCGCGCCGAGCACGTGCCGCTCGCCGTTGATGAACATCATGCGACCGCGATAGAGCATCTGCGTCCTGAGATCGAGCGCGAGCCCCGCGCGCGCGACGCGGTGCGCGAACGTGGCGGGCGACAGCGGCCGCGGCGGCCGCTCGAACACGATGTGCGCTTTCGGCTCGGTGAGGTACTGGCCGAGAAACGCGAGCACGTCCGCGTCGCGCCATTCGATCCGATCCAGCATGCGCGCCACCTTGTGCAGCATGTCGCGTCCGATCTCTCCCGGGCGTCGCGCCGGGCGCAACTCCGGATCGCGATACTCGCCGTCGAGCGCGAGCTCGTCCTGCAGGAACTCCAGGAAGCGCGCGGCCGCTTCGCGGGCGCCGGGCGCGCGGAACCCGATCGACGCGGTGAGGGCCTCATCGACCGCGATCCCGTCGTGCGCGACGTGCGGCGGCAGGTAGAGCATGTCGCCCGGCGCGAGCCGCCATTCGCGCTCGGCGCGGAAGCGCTTGAGCAGCTTGAGCGGTGCGCCCTCGACGAGCGCGAGATCGCGCTGGCGGCTCACGCGCCAGAGCCGCGTGCCGGCGACCTGCAGCAGGAAGACATCGTAGCTGTCGAAATGCGGCCCGACTCCGCCGCCCGTCGGGGCGTAGCTCACCATGACATCGTCGAGCCGCGCGTACGGGATGAAGTCGAACTCGGCGAGCAGCGCCTGCGCGCGCGGCAGCACTTCGTTCACGCCTTGCACGAGCAGCGTCCATCCGCGCTCGGGCTGACGTGCGAGCGTTTTGCGCGAGAACGGACCGTGCTCGACGTTCCAGCGCCGGCCGGTGCGCGTGACGAGCCGCGACTGCACGTCGGCGCGCGTTGCAAGCTCGAAGAGCGTCTCGCGCGTGACGAAGTTTTCGTACGCGGCAAGCGCGCGGCGTGCAAGCAGCCGCCGCTTCTGCCAGTGACGGCGCAAGAACGACCCGGCGTCCAGCCCGGCGAGCATCGTGGCTTGCATGGTGCGCGGATTATATAGAACCGCCGCCGCATGACCCGATCGCGGGCGCGCGCGGCGCGCTTGACCGCTTGCCTCCGCACTCCACAAAATTCGGATAGAATCGATCGAGGAGTGAAATCCAATCTTATGTTGCGACCGGGTGAGCGCGCGCCGGTGTTCGATCTGCCCGACGCCGATATGAGCATGGTGAGTCTTGAGACTTTCAGGAATCACCATAACGTCGTGCTCTATTTCTATCCCAAGGACGGCACCCCGGGCTGCACCATGGAAGCAATCGACTTCAGCGATCTCGAGAGCGAATTCAAGCATCTCAAGACCGTGGTGCTCGGGGTCAGCATGGACGATTGCCTGAGCCATGGATCTTTCCGCGACAGGCATGGTCTGTCCGTACAGTTGCTCGCGGACGTCGAGGGCGAGGTGTGTCGCAAGTATGGCGTGCTCCAGGAAAAGGAGATGGACGGCAGGCGGCGCCTCGGGATACAGCGCTCGACGTTCATCATCGATCGTAAGGGCACGCTGCAACATACGATGTACGGGGTGAACCCGCGCGGGCATGCGGTGGAAGTACTGGACCTCGTGAAAAGGATAGGCAAATGCAGGTAGCGAAGGATACGGTAGTCGCGCTCGACTACGAGCTGTTCGACGTCGACGGCAACCTGATCGAGAGGACCGACGAGCCGATCGAGTATCTGCACGGCGGCTACGACGGCATATTCCCTCTCGTCGAGCGCGCGCTCGACGGGAATGACGTGGGCGACAGTTGCCGCGTCCGTCTGGAGCCGGAAGATGCGTTCGGGGAGTACGATGCGGAGCTGGTGCACGTCGAGCCGCGCGAGAAGTTCCCGGACAATGTCGGCGTCGGCATGCAGTTCGAGGGGCGCAGCAGCGCTTCGGGCGAAACGCTCGTTTACACCGTGACGGATATCGCCGACGACAAGGTCGTCGTCGATGGCAACCATCCGCTCGCGGGGCAAACGCTCGATTTCGCGTGCACCGTTTCAGGCGTGCGCTCGGCGACGGAAGAGGAGCGCCAGCACGGCCACGTTCACGGCCCGCACGGGCATCATCATCACTGACCCGCCGGCGTCGCCTCGAACTTCAGCTTTCCTTCGACGTCCTCTACCCGCACGCGCACCCAATTCACGCTCGGCGAGCCGAACACCTCGATTCGGGTGAAATTGCGGATCGGCCGGCGCGCCTCCGGATGGCGCAGCGGCTGATCCACGCGGTAGCGGTGCGTGTCGCCGTGGATCAGCACGACCTCGCCGCTGAAATCCAGCGTCTCCGAGATGAGTGTTTCGAAGAATCGCGCGAACGCGGCGCGCCGCGGGCCCGTCACGGACCACGGATTCGCCTGCATGATGAGGACAACGGCTGCGAGCTTCTGCTCGCGCGCGAGGCGGAAGGCCGCCGAGATCCATTCGCGCACCGCGGCGTCGCGCTCCTGGTGTTCGGCGCGATCGCGAGCGAAATTGTTGTCGCTCCCCGGCACGTTGAGCGTCGCGAACACGACGCGCTCGTGAATCCAGCGCGCGTGCTCGGGGTAGGGACGCGGCACGTCCCTGTCGGACTGACGCGTTAAGGGAAGGCGGCGCTTGCCGAAGCTCTCTGCATCGGCATAAAACACTTCGCGCAACTTCTGCATGCGCTCGCGCGGATCGTAACGCCCGGCGAGCGCGCGCCAGCAGTCGGTCCAGTCGTTGTCGCCCGGCACGAGCACGAAGGGATGGCGCGAGAGGTTGAACCACTCTTTCCGCTGCTGGTAGAGCGCGTCGCCGCACTCGCTGTAGCCGCTCTTGAAATCGCCGACGTGCACGGCGAAGGCGAGCGGCTCGGCGTTCATTTCGCCGATCATGTCGAAGAAGGCCTGCTCTTCGTGATCGTAGTACGGCGCGTCGCCTAGCGCGGCGAAGGTGAAGCCGGCGGCGGAAGCTGCGGTGACCGCGCACCACAACGCAATGACCGCCGCGACGCGTGCTGGATTCCGGATCACTGTCCGGAATGACGAACAGAAGGGTGCCTGGAAGACAGCTCGTGCGGTCACTCGTCGAGCTGCCGGCGCAGCCGGTAGATCAGCTCGAGCGCCTCTTTCGGGCTCAACGCATCGGGATCGACCGCGCGCAACGCCTCCGCCACCGGATGCACCGCATCCTTCGCCGCCGCCTCCGCCGCGGCTGCGGCCGCGAAGAGATCGCGCTGCGGCCCGGCCGCGAGCCCGTGCTCTTCCAATATCGCGAGATTTTTCCGCGCCGCGCGGATCACCGCCGCCGGCACGCCCGCGAGCTGCGCAACCTGCAGCCCGTAGCTTTCGTTCGCCGGCCCTTCCTCGACGTTGTGGAGGAAGACGATCGTATCCTTGTGCTCCACCGCATCGAGATGCACGTTCGCCGCCTGCCGGAACTCCTCCGCGAGCTTCGTCAGCTCGAAGTAGTGCGTCGCGAAGAGCGTGAGACTGCGGTTCTTCTCGACGAGATGCCGCGCAATCGCCGTCGCCAGCGCGAGTCCGTCGAACGTCGAAGTGCCGCGCCCGATCTCGTCCATCAGGACGAGGCTCTCCGGCGTCGCGTGATGGAGGATGTAAGCGGCCTCCGTCATCTCCACCATGAACGTCGAACGGCCGCCGGCGAGATCGTCCGCCGCGCCGATGCGCGTGAAGATCTGGTCGACCGGCCCGAGCCGCGCGCGCTTCGCCGGCACGAACGACCCGCAGCATGCGAGCAGCGCAATCAGCGCGACCTGCCGCATGTAGGTCGACTTGCCGCCCATGTTGGGGCCGGTCACGATGAGGAGCTGGCGCGCGCCGGAGAGCCGCGTATCGTTTGCGATGAAGTGCTCGACCTGCGCTTCGACGACCGGGTGCCGGCCGCCATCGATTTCGATCAGCGGCTCGTCGGCGAACTCGGGCATGACCCAGTCGAGCGCCGCGGCGCGCTCGGCAAAGGTCGCGAGCATGTCGAGTTCCGCGAGCGCGCCCGCCGCACGCTGCAGCGCAGGGATATGCGGTGCGAGATCGTCGAGGAGTTTCTCGAAGAGAAATTTCTCGCGCGCCAGCGCCCGCTCCTGCGCCGAGAGCGCCTTGTCCTCGAATGCCTTCAATTCCGGCGTGATGAAGCGCTCGGCGTTCTTGAGCGTCTGCCGCCGCCGATAATCGTCCGGCA
Source organism: uncultured Pseudomonadota bacterium (assembly GCA_946885605.1). Next base: position 1,522 of record CAMPGR010000131.1, on the reverse strand, counting down.
CGTTGTCGGCCTGCGAGCGCGTGACTTCGATGTAGAAGCCGTGCACGCGGTTGTATTCGACCTTGAGATTCGGAATCCCGCTTCGCGCCCGCTCGCGCGCTTCGAGATCCATCAGGAACTGCCCGCAGTTCGTCTGGATCGCGCGCAGCTCGTCGAGCTCGGCATCGAAGCCGTCGGCGATGACGCCGCCTTCGCGCAGCACCGCGGCGGGCTCCGGCTTGATCGCAGCGGCGAGCAGCGCGTGCAGCGCGTTCTGCGGCGAGAGCGCCGTTGCAAGCTCGGCCAACCGCGGCGCCGGTGCAAGCGAAAGGACAGACGAAATGGCAGGGAACCGCGTAAGCGTCTCGCGGAGTCCCGAGAGATCACGCGGCCGCGCCGACTTCAACGCGATGCGCGCGGTGATGCGTTCCACATCGACGCAACGCTTCAGATCCGCGCGGAGCGCGACGTGCGGGCCGTCTCCGGAGCTGCCCATCAGCGCATGCACCGCCGCGAGCCGCTCGCGCAGCGCCCCGCGATCGCGCAGCGGGTGATGCAGCGTGTGACGCAGGAAGCGGCTTCCCATCCCGCTTGCGCAAGCATCGAGCAGCGAGAAGAGCGTTGGCGCCGGCTCGCCGCGGATCGTTTCAGAGAGCTCGAGATTGCGGCGCGTGGCCGGGTCCATGCGCACGAACGCGCGCTCGTGCTCCACGGTGAGCGACTTCACGTGCGCGATCGCCGTGCCCTGCGTCGCGCGCGCGTACTCGAGGAGCGCGCCCGCCGCGCCGAGCGCGACGCGCAGGTTTTCGGCGCCAAAGCCGGAAAGATCGCGCGTTTCGAACTGCTGGCAGAGATTGCGGCGCGCGGCGTCCGCGTCGAAGTGCCACGGCGGCAAGCGCTTCACCGCCGTGCTGCCATTCGCAAGCGGTGGCGCCTCGCTGTCGTCCTCGACGAGAATCTCAGACGGGCGCAGCCGCTCGAGCTCGTGCGGAAGGTTCGAAGCGGCGGTTTCCATCACGCTGAAGCGACCGGACGCGAGCGAAAGCCATGCGAAACCCGCCGTCGCCCGCTGGGAATGGAGCGCGAGCAGGACGTTGTCGCGCTTGTCCTCGAGGAGCGTCGAGTCGGTCAGCGTGCCGGGCGTCACGATCCGCGTCACCTTGCGCTCGACGGGACCTTTCGACGTGTTCGGATCGCCGATCTGCTCGCAGATCGCGACCGACTCGCCGAGCTTCACCAGCTTCGCGAGATACTGATCCACCGCGTGATACGGCACGCCCGCCATCTTGATCGGCTCGCCGGCCGACGCGCCGCGCGTCGTCAGCGTGATGTCGAGGAGCCGCGCGGCGCGCTCCGCGTCGTCGAAGAACATCTCGTAGAAGTCGCCCATGCGGTAGAAGAGCAGCATCTCGGGATGCTGCGCCTTGATGCGCAGATACTGCTGCATCATGGGCGTGTGGCGGGAAATCGCAGCCGCTTCGAAGTCGATGGAAGTGCTCGGTTTATTCAATGTAACACTCTGTTTTGTCGCTCGGACCGCCAC
>CAMPGR010000130.1 GCA_946885605.1 uncultured Pseudomonadota bacterium | reverse complement strand
CGGTATCGAACGCGTGGGTCGATTCGAGCCTCCCCTCAATCCGCCACGCGCCAAATACCGGTTCACGCAAGAGTTGGGCTGCGGCGGACGCGACCTTCGACGCGCTGCGGCTCGCGCTGATGGCGGTGAAAGGGGAGATGGGCTATCCGACCATCCTGACTGCCAGGCAGTACGGCTTTTACGACGCGCGCATGGGCGGAAAGCCGCTCCAGTTCCAGCGGCCGTACGGGGACTACGTCATCCAGCACTCGATGTTCAAGTTCGTCGCGGCCGGCATGCACAGCCAGTCGGCGGTGGAATGCGCGCTGCGATTGCACCCGCTGGTGAAGGACCGGATCGACGATATCGAGCGCATCGTGCTGCACAGCCAGGACGCGCTGATGCGCATCATGTACAAGACCGGTCCGCTGCACAACTTCGCCGACCGCGACCATTGCGCGCAGTATGTCGTCGCCGTCTCGCTCATCTTCGGGCGCCTTCAGGCCACCGATTTCGAGGACGCGGTAGCGGCCGATCCGCGCATCGATCGCTTGCGCGAGAAGACCGAAGTGATCGAAGACCCGCGCTACACGAAGGATTTCGTCGATCCGGAGAAGCGCTCGAGCGCGAACGCCTTGCAGGTGTTCTTCAAAGACGGCACGCACACGCCGGAGATCGAGGTCGAGTATCCGCCGGGCCACCCGCGCCGGCGCAAGGACTTCATGCCGGTGCTGCGGAGCAAACTCGAGGCGAGTCTTGCGCGCCGCTTCGCGCCCGAACACCAGCGGCGGATTCTCGAACTAAGCGAAGACGCTTCTCGGCTCGATCGCATGCCGGTCCACGAATTCGTCTCGCTCTTCGTCGCGTAAGGAGGACCTTCACATGGTTCATCGCATGACGCTCGCCGTGTTTCGTGCCGGTATCGCGCTGTTCGCTGTATTCGGCTCGACGACCGCTTTCGCCGCATCGGCGTGGCAGCCTTCCCGCAATGTCGAAATCGTGGTCAGCACCTCGCCTGGCAGCGGCAGCGACACCACCGCGCGCTTCATTCAGAAACTCCTCGTCGATAACAAGCTCGTCGCAGTGCCGGTCACTGTGATGAACAAGCCCGGTGGCGGCGGCGCGATCGGCGCGACCTATCTCAACCAGCACGCGGGCAACGGGCACTATGTCATGGTCACTTCGCCGAGCCTCCTTGCGAACGAGATCACCGGCCGCACGAAGATCAAGTACACCGACGTGACCCCGCTCGCCCAATTGGGCACCGAGCCTGTGGTTTTTACCGTGCGCGCGGATGACGCGATCAAGAACGCGCGCGAACTCGCGGAGCGTCTCAAAGCGAAACCCGAGAGCCTGAGCTTTTCCATCGGCACCACGATGGGCAGCCACAATCACATCGCGGTCGCGCAACTCGCCAAGACGGTCGGGGTGAACCCCAAAGCGCTGAAGGTGCTTGCCTTCGGCGGATCGGCGGACGGCATCACCGCGCTTCTCGGCGGCCACATCGACGTCGTCGCTTCGCCGGCGTCGGGCGTGTGGGGGCATTACGTCGCCAAGAAACTGCGCATCCTTGCGGTGTCGTCCGAGAGCCGCCTCGACGAGCCGCTGGCGGGCATCCCGACGTGGAAGGAGCTGGGATACCCGGTGGTGTCCGCGAACTGGCGCAGCGTCGTCGGACCGAAGGATTTACCGGAAGATCAGGTCCGCTACTGGGACGGCGTCTTCGCGAAGTTGAGCAAGCTGCCGGAGTGGAAGCAGAGCCTCGATTCCGAGCACATGATGAACACCTACGCCGACAGCCGCGGCACGCGAGAACTTATGGACAGGCAACACAAGGCGATGAGCGCAACACTCTCCGACCTGGGCCTCGTGAAGTAGCAAACGTACCGCTTCGCGAAGTACGGTTTCACATGGCCTGCGCGAAAGTGTGCATCGGTCCCTTGATTTTGTCGCAACGATCGCTTGAGAATGCAAGCATCATAAGACGCATCCGGGTGACAGCATGGCCAAGCGTTTCGTAGAACGCGCGCGTCGCTTCCAGGTGAGCCGCAAAGGCGAGCTGCGCCTCGACGAGCATCGCTTCAACGGCCTCATCCAGAACATCAGCCAGAAGGGCCTGTTCGTCATCAGCAATTACGATGTCGAAGTCGGGATGGAGCTCTGGATCAAAGTCGAGCTGGCCCCGGGGCTGCCCTTCGAAGGGAAGATCAAGGTCAGGCATTTCGACGACGGCTCTTTCGGCGCGGAAATCACCGAAGCCGATCCGCAATCTCGCAGCAACTGGAAGCAGTTCCTGGAGACGCACTACCCCGGTCAATCCGAGCTTACTGAGAGACGCTCGGGATCGTAGTTGCCTGTCGGCTTGCGTTTACCTCAACGGAGCGAGCCTGAGCCCGAGTAGCACGTAGGCGGCCGACTCGACTCCGACACTTACGCCGGACGGCTGGCGCATGCGAGCCTCAATTCATCGCGTTCGCGCCCGCCCAATCCCGGACTGAAGTGGAGCACCTGATCGAGGATGTCGTCGGTATCGAAATAGGCCTTCCGGCAATCCATGTGCACGAATCCGCCGGGAGTGAAGCGGCCGTCTTCATAGAACACCAACCGGATGCGCCAGCTACCGCGCGCGATGGGTTCGCGGCAACTGCGGCACCTGGCCTGTCCGGTCGGCGCGCGTTCGGCACCATCGATTCGCGGAAGGCGCCGATGCGCGAGACTGCCGCGCGCGGCGCGCTCCAGATTTTCGCGATCGGGCATGTCTTCGCGTGCTTCCGCGAGTGCCTGAAGCAGCGTTTCCGGTCGCTTGTATGCCGCGCACACCGGGTGGAACCACACGGTCATCTCGCCCTCCGCGAAGGGATTCGGGAGCCGCTCGCCGAAGCGCAGTTCTCCGCGCTGAATAGGCCGTCGGCAGCCACGGCACTTGGAGCGACCGCTTGGCGCAGGTTCAAAGATGTGCGACACGCTGCGAGGATACCCCTAGCCTGTCACGGTCGCGTCACTTCAAGGGCAGCAGCATGGCACGGAACTGCACCTTGACTTCACCGCCGAGCCACTGGGTATTCGACCATTCGCCCGTGCCCACGCCGTAGTCGAGCCGGTTCAGCGTCAGCGTCCCGGAAACGATCTGGTTTTTGCCGTCGCGCTGCACTTTGAACGGGACGTCGAGCGGGCGATGCCGCCCTTTCATAGCGAGTTCGCCACGCGCAACCTGCGAATCGCCGCGCGCTTCCACCGATTGGCTGGCGTACGCCACACGCCCGTACTCGCTCACCGCAAAGAACGCCTTGTCCTTCAGCGCCTCATCGATTTCGCTCATGCCTGAGTCGACCGATGCGGGGTCTAGCCACACGTCGATGCGTGTCACCCGTTCGCTCTCGAAGCAGACTTCGCCCCCGAAACGCCGAAACTTTCCGCGAAAGGGAGAGCCCGCCTGACGCACTTCGTACGACACGCTGCCTTGTCCGGCGTCGACCGGATAGCAGGTGTCCGCGACTGCCGGGAGCGAGATGCCTGTTGCGATCAGTACCGCTGCTCGAACTCTCATGTGGTCTTCCTGGGCTTCCACGGCAGCATGCGATATACGATCCCGTCGCGCAGCACGAGCGCGTGGCGGAGCGCCGCGCCAATGTGCAGCGCCAACAGCAACGCGAGCAGGAACACGCACGTCCTGTGCGTTGCCCGCCAGAATTCGGCGGCCGTCTTCTCCTGCGGTATCAGATCCGGCACCAGGAACAGACCGAACCAGTTCACCGACAGGCCGGCCGCCGAAGCGTGCAGCCACCCGGTCAGCGGAACGACGACGAGCAGGGCGTAGAGCAGCGCGTGATTGATCAACGCCGCGTGGCGCTCCCACCCGGGCATCGACTGCGGCAGCGCGGGCGCGCGGTTGAGCATGCGCCATACTAGTCGGAAAAGCGCGAGTGCCAGTATCGCGATCCCAAGCGACTTGTGGCGCGAAAGCCATTGCAGGCGAGCCATGCTGACCGGCAAACCCGCGGAATACAGACCGAGTGCGATTTGCACGAAGACGGCCGCCGCTATGGTCCAGTGCAGCACCTGCGCTACGATCCCGTAAGTATCTTTCGGATGATAAGGCGGCCTCATGAGGGCTTTCGCGCTCGATCGTGCGGTTCAGGCAAGCTCAACACGCACTCTCGCCATTCTATTCCCGCTGATGCTGCTCGGCGCGTGCGAGACGCTGCCACCGCCCGTCGACAGTGCGGTGCTGCAGGAACGAGTGGATGCGGAGCCAAGACTTCCCGACGCGCCGCGCTATATCGTCGACCCCAACGCCTCCGAAGTGCGACTCCTCGTGTATCGGGAAGGGCCACTCGCCCGATTCGGTCACAATCACGTGATCTCCGGTCCCGTCCGCGGTGAAATCCGTGCCGGAAACAGCGCCGCCGACAGCGGCTTCCACCTGGAGATCCCGGTGACGTTGTTCACCGTGGATTCCCCCGCGGCCCGGGTGGAGGAGGGCGAGGCTTTTGCATCCGAAGTATCCGACGAAGCGCGCGCAGCCACGCGCGACAATATGCTCGGCAAAGAATTACTCGACGCGGAAAACATGCCGATCATCGAAATCGACTCGATATCACTCACCGGGCCGCGCTGGAATCCCACGGTGCTGGCGCGCACCAGGCTGCGCGGAGCGACACGGGACCTGCGTTTCCCCGCGGGTGTCGTCGAGCACGACGGCGAGCTTGCGGTAGTGGCGAGCTTACGCATCCGACACTCTGATTTCGGCCTGACTCCCTTCAGCACGCTCGGCGGGGGGCTCCGGGTGAGCGATGGGGTCGATATACGCCTGCGCGTCATCGCAAGGCGCACAAGCCGGGAAGCTGCGAATAAGCGACCGTTTTCCCCTCCAGCTTGTCGAAGGGCTACGGTCGGGGATTGAATCGTTATAGGTGCGGAATACGCGCGCGGCCGTGCTGTTTAGTTCGTCGATGCGGTGCTTCGCGACAACCTGGCGTATGGCAGCGGCGGTGGGCAGTCTCCTGACTGCTCTCGCCCCGGGCGTTGCCGCTGCTGCACAAGTGCATTCCCTCACCGTTACGCATCACGGCAACGGCTTCAGCATCGTATTCGACGGCGTGGTCGAGGCGCCCCCGCCCCGGGTATACGCACTGCTCGCCGACTATGCGCGCCTGGGCCGGCTCAATCCGGTGATCACCGCAATGCACGTGGAGGCTGCGCCGAACGGGCGCGGAGAACGTGTGCGCAGTGTGATCCGCAGTTGCGTCCTGTTATTCTGCAAGGAGATCGTCCAGGTCGAAGACGTGACGGAGCCCGACGCGAATACGATAGTCGCCCACATCGTTCCCGGCGCGGGCGATTTCGAAAGCGGCTGGTGTTTCTGGCGCGTGTCCGGCGAGGGCCCGCACACCCGGCTGCACTATGAAGCGACCCGCGTTGCGCGCTTCTGGATCCCGCCGCTCATCGGCCCGTGGGCGATCCGGCGCACGATGCGCGAACAATTCGAGTCGGGCATCGCGACCCTCGAACGGCTCGCGAAGGAGGCGGATCGATGAGTCCGTTAGCGCAGCGAAGTTACTTCTTCAACGGCGGCAGCGGCTTCGCGCCTTCCGGCAGCGGCGTGCGATCGACGTTGAGCACCATCGACACCAGCACGTAATAGCCGTTCACCGCGATCAGATCCATGACGCCGCGCTCGCCGAAGCGGTCCAGCGCGCGCTTGTAGGTGGCGTCGCTCACGCCGTGAGTCTCGTGCAACTCCGCAGAGAAGTCATAGACGATCGCCTCGTCCTCCGACATCTTCGCCGGCCGCCGGCCCTGCGCGATATCTTCGCCGATGGCGGGGTCGAGGCCGGCTTCGAGCGCGAGACGGTGATGGGCCTGCCATTCGTAATGCGCGCTCCATTGGCGCGCGACCGTGATGATCGCGAGCTCATTGAGCTTCGCCGGAATCGAGCTGCGAAAGCGAATCGCCGCGCCGAGGCTCTGGATGATGTTTCCGATGTCCGGGCTGCGCAGAAGCACGTTGAACGGTCCGCCGAGCGGGCCGGGTTTGGCTGCCGCAGAATTCTTCACCGCGCCGCGCGGCCCGGAGCGGATTGCGTCGTAGAGCGCGCGTTGCTCGGGTGTGAGGCTTTCAGGCGGGATGGGTTTAAAGCGCTGCTCCTTTGCGGTGAACTTTCCGGATTCTTGGCTGCTCATAAGTGTCCCTTATCTACTGAGGAAGTCGCGCCGTATTATCGCGAAATACCGGCCGTCGTGGTAAGCGACATTTGAAGGCGACCTTCTGATGTCGGGCCGGCCATGTGCCGTGACCACATTGAAGCTTGATGAAGACTCGGACCGGAGGCGCTATGTCGAAAATGCGCGTTGTGCAGGTCCCTCACCCGAATGGACCCTTTGAACTCGTCGAACGCGAAATTCCAGAGCCTGGCACTACATCAGTGCGAATCAAGATTTCGGCCTGCGGCATATGCCACAGCGACTCTTTTACAAAAGAGGGAACCTTCCCCGGCATTCGATACCCCAGAGTTCCTGGTCACGAAATCGCAGGAATCATCGATGCGATCGGAACGAGTGTTGTCGGATGGGCAGCGGGGCAGCGGGTCGGAGTCGGCTGGCATGGCGGCCACTGCGGGTATTGTGATTCGTGTCGTCGCGGTGATTTCGTTACCTGCCAAATCGCCCCTCAGGTGCCAGGGATCACGTACGATGGCGGCTATGCCGATTACATGATCGCTCCCACCGAAGCACTGGCGCTAATCCCCGAAGACCTTTCAGCGGTAGAGGCGGGGCCGCTGATGTGCGCCGGGATTACCACTTTCAATTCTCTCCGGCACAGCGGCGCGCAGCCCGGAGATGTCGTCGCCATACTGGGTATAGGCGGGCTCGGCCATCTGGGTGTTCAGTTTGCCGCGAAGATGGGTTTCGAGACCGTTGCCATCGCGCGAGGGGCAGACAAAGGGCCGCTGGCGAAGCAACTTGGCGCGCGCCATTACATTGATAGTCAGGCGCAGGATCCTTCGGAGGAACTGATGAAATTGGGCGGGGCTAAAGTCGTGCTTGCTACCGCAACCAGCGGCAAAGCCATGAGGGCGGTTCTTGGTGGATTGGGAATCGATGGGAAGATGATCATCCTCGGCGCGGCCGATCCCCTGGACGTGCCTCCTCTTCTGCTAATCGGAGGGCGCCGTTCGGTCATGGGCTGGCCATCGGGCAGATCGATCGATTCGCAGGATACCTTGCGCTTCAGCGCACTGACCGGCGTGCGGCCTATGAATGAAGTGTTTCCGCTCGAACGTGCAGCCGAGGCCTACGAGCGCATGATGAGTGGCAAGGCACGGTTTCGAGTCGTTCTTACAACCGGACGCTAGCCAAGGATGATGTGCCCTCGAAGTGGCGTTCGGGCTGTTTCTGCTCGCCGCGTCGCTGCGCTTTTTCGCCAGCCTCATGTGGTGAGACGGCTTTCCCGACCCGCGCAGGCCTAGCGGCGACGCTTGGCCGCGGACCCTCAGCCGAACCGCTGGTTGCCATGACATGAAATTTCATCGTCGCCTCGTCTGATGTAAAGAATATCGCGCCGAAGAAGCGCGATGCGCTAGTGCCTGCTCCATGCCATGGCTGCGCGTGCCGGAGCGTGACGCCGAACGATGCTGGCAGTTCATACGTTTCGGCAGCCGCCCACGTAGAATGCGTGTTCCCGCCACCGGGCGCTCACATGGATGGACCAACATGCGAACCATCGATGCCATCGCAGAGATACTCAAGCACGATCGTCACCCACGATTCGGGCAGTCCGCGCTACCAGATGTGCCCCACCTATGGCGCCGGCGGGCCGCGCTCGTACATCGGCTGGGGCAAGTCCCACCAGTTGGGAACGGGCCTGGGCCTCATCATGGGCGCGAAGCTGGCTGCGCCGGAGAAATTCTGCGTGAACTTCATGGGTGATGCCGCGTTCGGCATGACCGGGCTCGACTTCGAGACGGCGGTGCGAGCGGATATTCCCATACTCAACAACAGCAGCATGACGGTCGAGACGCGGCACATGAAGACCTCGCACGCGTTGTTTCGCACCCGGGACCTGCGCGGCAACTATGCGGACATCGCGAAAGCCATGGGCGGGTGGTCCGAGCAGGTCACCGATCCCGGAGAGATAAAGAACGCCATAGGGCGCGCGCGCAAGGCCACGGAAAGTGGCAGAGCGGCGCTGCTGGAATTCGTGACGGCGGAAGAACACACGGTCTCACACATGCACCAGCTGTGATCCAGGCTCGCCCGCACAGCGCAGCGCGAGGGTGCTGCGCACCCGCTCGAAAACCGATCGAGTCGGGCGCTTCATGAATCAGCTGCTGCTTGCCCTCGGGGCGATGTTTCTGCAGCAGACGTTCGTCGCGCTTGGCAGAGCCCTGCCCGCAGTGATTGCGCCGGCGATCCTCACGGATCTGCGCATCGATCCGGTTTGGGTTGGCGTTTATTTCGGCTTGACGGCCGCCGCCTCGCTCGTCGCGCAGCTCGGGTGCGGCAGCTTCATCGTGCGCCATGGCGCCTTGCGCATGAGCCAGATCTCGCTCGTCATGCTCGCGGGCGGCACCGCGCTGGCGGCGCTGGGTACGCCGCTCGCGCTCGTTTTGTCCGCAATCATTTGCGGAGGGGGCGGGGCCGTGTCCACACCGGCCAGCTCGCACTTGCTGAGCCGTGTTTCGTCTCCGCGCTACTTGCCGCTGGTGTTCTCGATCAAGCAGACGGCGGTGCCGGCCGGCCTGCTTCTCGCAGGCGTGTTGGGGCCGCAACTTACGGAATGGAAAGACTGGCGCTTCACGATGCTGCTCAGCGCGGCGGCGTGCGCCGCCTTCGTCCTGATGCTCCAGCCCTTGCGCAGGACTTTCGATGACGACCGGGTCCCGACGCGCAATTTCAGGTGGTCGGACTTCAAGTCGACCTTGACCTCGGTGCTCGGAACGCCGGGCCTTCGTGCTTTGTCCTTCGCCTGCCTTGCCTTCAACGGCCTGCAGGCGACCTTCACGGCGTATTTCGTCGTGTACCTGACGACCATCGGCTACACGCCCGTGGCAGCGGGCTTCGTTTTTTCGGTGGCGGTGGCGGTCGCCGTGCCCGGTCGCATTGTATGGGGCTGGCTCGGCAGCAGCTATGTCACGCCGCGCGTCATGATGGCGGGGCTCGCCCTCGTCATGGCCGTCAGCGCCGCGCTTCTCGCGCTTTCGAACGCGGGCTGGCCAACGCTCCTGGTCGGCCTGATTGCGTGCGTGCTCAGTGCCACGGCGCTATCCTGGCACGGGATACTTCTGGCTGAAACCGCGCGCGCGGCGCCCGAAGGCATGCGCGGCGGCATCACCGGCGGCGTGCTTTCCTTCGGCCAGGTCGGCGCATTGTCCCTGCCGCTCGCGTATTCGGGGCTTCTCGACCTCACCGGCAGCTACGGCGTCGGCTTCATCGTGTGCGGTGTCCCGGCGCTGCTGGTCGGCGTGCAACTGCTCCGCCAGCGTACTCAAGGGTGATGGTCCGACGGTAAGGCAAGCCGTCGCTGCGTAATTCAGCCCTACGTGCGCCGGTCCGCCGTGCCTCTGCTCAATTCCGCCGGCACGTCGTCGAACGACGCCACGTTCATGGCATGCAGGCGGTGATAGAGGCCGCTGCGCGCGAGCAATTCTTCATGTGTGCCTTGCTCCACGATGCGGCCGTCCTGCAGCACGATGATGCGGTCGGCGTTGCGCACGGTCGCGAGGCGGTGCGCGATGATGAGCCCGGTGCGCCCGGCGAGCGTTTTCTCGAGGGCAGTCTGGATCGCGCGCTCGGTGAAGCTGTCGACGCTGGCGGTGGCTTCGTCGAGAACCAGGATGCCGGCGTCGGCGACGATCGCCCGCGCGAAGGACAGCAGTTGCCGCTGGCCGATCGACAGGTTGACGCCGCGCTGGCCGAGCAGCGTGTCGTAGCCGTGGGGCAGGCGCGCGATGAAGTCGTGGGCGCCGACGAGCTCTGCCGCGCGCTCCACCTCCTCGCGGCCGGCGTCCCGCGTGCAGTAGCGGATGTTCTCGAAGACGGGCCCGGTATATAGAAACGGCTCGTGCAGCACCATCGCGATGCGGCGGCCCAGCGATTCCTGCGTCGCGTCGCGCTCGTCCACGCCGCCGATCAAAACCTGTCCCTCCCACACATCGTAGAAGCGGTGGAGGAGCGCCATCGTCGAGGTCTTGCCCGAGCCGGTTGGCCCCACCAGCGCGACGGTCTCACCCGGATCGACGCGAAAGCTCACGTTCTTGAGTA
>CAMPGR010000129.1 GCA_946885605.1 uncultured Pseudomonadota bacterium | reverse complement strand
TCACCATACTGGACCTCCAACTCGAGGCTGATCGCGAGCGCGTCGCCCAGGAACTTTCGAAGCGAGATCCCGCGCGGCCGGCATTGTTCCAGCGCCGGCACGTCACGAAGAGCGGCGAGGTGATATTCGCAGAAGTGAGCGCGCGGCCCCTGGCATTCCACGGCCGGTACTCGCGAATACTGCTGATCAACGACATCTCGGAACGCATGCGCGCGGAGGAGGCGTTGCGCGAGAGCGAAGAGAGGTTTCGCGCAACCTTCGAGCAGGCGGCGGTCGGCATGGCGCTGCGGGGAATGGATCCGCACAATCCGCGCTGGATCAGGGTGAACCAGAAGCTCTGCGATATTCTGGGTTACTCGAAGGAGGAGCTGCTCAACCTGTCCTCCGTCGATGTCACGCCGCCCGAGGAGCGCGGCGCGTCCATCGATTACAACGAGAGGCTCCTGCGCGGAGAGATCACGGCGTACTCGCGCGAAAAGCGCTACATGAGAAAGGACGGGCAGCGCATCTGGGCCAACATCTCGCTCACCGCGGTGCGCGGCGCGGACGGGACGCCGACCCACGTCATTTCCATCATCCAGGACGTCACCGGCCGCAAGCGCGTCGAGCAGGCGCTGCGCGAGAGCGAGGAGCAGTTCTACCAGCTCGCAAGCAACATCCCGCAGATCTTCTGGATCTGCGATGCTCAACGCAAGAACATGATCTACGTGAGCCCTGCGTACGAGCGCGTCAGCGGCCAGCCGGTCGAGAGCCTCAAGGCGAGCGCGCGGCGCTGGCTCGATTCCGTGCATCCGGAAGACCGGGAGCGGGTTAAGACCGCGCGAAGCGCTGCTGCCGAGGGCAAATACGACGAAGTGTTCCGCGTGGTGCGCCCGGATGGCTCGATCCGGTGGGTGCGCGACCGCGCCTTCCCGATACGCGATGCGGGCGGCAGGCCCTACCGCATTGCGGGCATCGCCGAAGACATCACCGACATGCGCGAATCGGAGGAGCGGCTGCTGTATCTCGCGCACTACGACAATCTCACCAGCCTGCCGAACCGCGTCCTCTTCTACGACCGGCTGAAGCAGGCGCTCTCGCAGGCGCGGCGCAACCGGTGGGTGACGGCGGTGATGTTCCTCGACCTCGACCGCTTCAAGAACGTCAACGACACCCTCGGTCACGGCGCCGGGGACCTCCTGCTGCGGCAGGTCTCGGAGCGGCTCGCGGGCTGCGTGCGATCGGGGGACACGGTGGGGCGGCTGAGCGGCGACGAATTCGCCATAGTGCTCTCCAACCTTGCGGGTCCCGACGACGCGAGCCTGGTCGCGCAGAAGATCATGGCCACGCTCGGCAAGCCCTTCAACCTGTACGGCAAGGAAGTCTTCGTGAGCGCAAGCATCGGCATCACGCTCTTCCCGAGCGACAGCCTCGATCAGGACACGCTCATTCAGAACGCGGACACCGCCATGTACCGGGCGAAGGAACTGGGACGCAACACCTTCCGCTTCTACACGCCGGAAATGAACGCGCGGGCGCTGGAGAATCTGAGTCTTGAAAGCAGCCTGCGCCGCGCGCTCGAACGCCGCGAGTTCTTGCTGTACTACCAGCCCAAGGCAAGCCTCTCCACGGGCGAGGTGGTCGGCGTCGAAGCGCTCCTGCGCTGGCGCCATCCCGAGCTCGGCCTCGTATCACCGGTCGAGTTCATGCCGATGCTGGAGGAGACGGGGCTCATCATCGCGACGGGCGAATGGGTGCTTCGCACCGCATGCGCGCAGATCAGGACATGGCAGGAAGCGGGCATCGAGCCCATACCGGTGGCGGTCAACCTTTCAGCGCGGCAGTTCCTGGTGAAGGATTTGGGCGCCATGATTTCGCGCATACTGGAGGAGGAGGGCATACGCCACGATCTGCTCGAACTCGAGATCACGGAGGGCTCGCTTGCGACGAACGCAGAGGACGCCGCGAGCACCCTTGCCTATCTCAACTCGCTCGGCGTGCGGGTGGCGATCGACGACTTCGGCACCGGATACTCGAGCTTGAGCCGGCTCAAGGGCTTCCCGCTCGATGCGCTGAAGATCGACGGGTCGTTCGTGCGCGACATCACGACCGATGCGGACGATGCCGCGATCACCCGCGCCATCATCACGATGGCGCACAGTCTCGGGCTCGCGGTCGTGGCGGAAGGGGTGGAAACGGAAGAACAGCTTGCGTTTCTGGACGCGAACGGCTGCGACGAGATCCAGGGCTACTATTTTTCGACGCCGCTCACCGCCGCGGAATGCACGGCGTTCATCGAGAGCGGCAGAAGGCTATCGCGTCCTCCAGTCCGGGATCCGGACGAAGCGACGAACTCCATCGGGGCTGCGGTGCTCTTGCGCGACGCCTGATACTGCCCGCGGCGCCGTGACGATCAGTCGATCAGGATTGCCGCGAGGACGCCCCGGCCTTCGGCGAGCAGAATGTTGTAGGTGCGGCAGGCGGCATTGCTGTCCATCACTTCGAGTCCGATGCCGGCTGCCGAAAGGGTGCGCGCGAGATCCGGGTGGGGAAAGCGGTGCGTTGCACCCGTGCCGAGAATCACTATTTCAGGCTCGAGCGCGATCAGCTCCCCCGCCTGCGCGCTGCCCAGCGCGTCGAATCCCTCCACCTTCCACGGCACGACGCGCTCCGCCGTAACGAGCAGATGCGCTTCATGCCGCGTACCGTTGATGACGACGTATCCGGCGCCGTAGCCGGTGAACACGTTCTGGCCCGGGGCCTGCGCGAGATGGAGTTTCACAAGCGGCGCAGCCTCACGTCGGCTGCTGGCGGTAGATTGGGTGCTCCGCTAGAATTATACGCTTTTTTATTCCGGGGTTCGCCGCGCGCAAATGGAAGAGTTCTCCCGCATCCGACGCCTGCCGCCGTACGTGTTCAACGTCACCGGCGAACTCAAGCTCGCGGCACGGCGGCGCGGTGAGGACATCGTCGACTTCAGCATGGGCAACCCGGATCAGCCCACTCCGCGGCATATCGTGGACAAGCTCGTGGAGGCTGTGCAGCGGCCTGACACCCACCGCTATTCCGTGTCGAAGGGCATCTACCGGCTGCGCCGTGCGATCTGCAACTGGTACAAGACGCGTTACGAAGTCGAGCTCGATCCGGATTCGGAGGCGATCGTCACCATAGGATCGAAGGAGGGCATCGCGCACCTGGCGCTCGCAACTCTGGACACGGGCGACATCGTGCTCGTGCCGAACCCGAGTTATCCGATACACATATACGGGCCGGTCATCGCGGGGGCGGACATCCGGCACGTGCCGATGCACGGGGGAATCGATTTTTTCGAGTCGCTCGAGCAGGCGATCAAGGACTCGTACCCCAAGCCCAAGATGCTGATCGTCAATTTTCCGAGCAACCCGACGACGCAGTGCGTCGACACCGCCTTCTTCGAGCGCCTCGTCGCCATCGCGCGCGAGCACGACATCTATGTCGTCCACGATCTCGCTTATGCGGACATCGTATTCGACGGCTACAAGGCGCCTTCGATCCTGCAGGTACCGGGCGCGCGCGACATCGCCGTCGAGTTCTTCACCATGTCGAAGAGCTACAACATGGCCGGCTGGCGCGTGGGGTTCATGGTGGGGAACCGGGATCTCGTGACCGCGCTCGCGCGCATGAAGAGCTATCACGACTACGGCACCTTCACGCCGATCCAGGTGGCCTCCATCATCGCGCTGGAAGGGCCGCAGGAGTGCGTCGAAGCGGTGCGCATGGTGTATCAGGGACGGCGCGACGTGCTGTGTGCCGGGCTGAACGGGCTCGGCTGGGAGGTGCAGAAGCCGCGCGCCACGATGTACATCTGGGCGCCTATTCCGGAGCGCTACCGCAGCATGGGCTCGCTCGAATTTTCCAAGAAGCTCCTCGCCGACGCCCGCATTGCGGTGGCGCCGGGCACCGGGTTCGGGCACTACGGCGACGGCCACGTGCGCTTCGCGATGATCGAAAACGAAGCCCGTACCCGCCAGGCGATACGGGGCATCCGGGAGATGTTTCGCAAGGATGGGTTGTTATGAGGCGAGGATCGTCCGGCTTCGTTTCGGTGGAGGCTAACTTGCGGCGGCAAGTTAAGTGCGCCGCATGGGAAAGGGCGCACGGCCGGAGCCAAAACGAAGCCCGTACCCGACAGGCGATACGGGGGATCAGGGAGATGTTCCGCAAGGACGGACTGCTATGAATGCATGGAAGTGTGGAAGGTCATGAGACCGATCAACGTCGGGCTGCTCGGCATCGGGACCGTGGGGGGTGGCACGTTCTCGGTGCTCCGGCGTAACCGCGAAGAGATCGCGCGTCGCGCCGGGTGCGCGATCACCATGAAGGCAGTCGCCGACAAGGATGTGAATCGCGCGAAAACGCTGGTGGGGGATGCGGCGATCGTGACGGCCGATGCGAACGAAGTGGTGAGCCGGCCGGACATCGACATCGTGGTCGAGCTGATCGGCGGCACTACGGTCGCGAAGGAGCTGGTGCTCGGCGCCATCGCGAACGGCAAGCACGTGGTCACCGCCAACAAGGCGCTCCTCGCCCAGCACGGCAACCAGATCTTCGCCGCCGCGCAGAAACGCGACGTGATGGTCGCGTTCGAGGGCGCGGTCGGCGGGGGCATCCCGATCATCAAGTCGCTGCGCGAAGGCCTGACGGCCAACCGCATCGAATGGATCGCGGGAATCATCAACGGCACGAGCAACTTCATCCTCTCCGAGATGCGCGAGAAGGGTGCGAGCTTCGATGAGGTGCTCCGGGAAGCGCAGCGGCTGGGCTATGCCGAAGCCGATCCGACTTTCGACATCGAAGGCATCGACGCCGCGCACAAGCTCACGATCATGGCGGCGATCGGCTTCGGCATCCCGATGCAGTTCCCGGCGGTGTACATCGAGGGCATATCGAGGCTCACGCGCGAGGACATCGGTTACGCCGAGGAGCTGGGCTACCGGATCAAGCTGCTCGGCATCGCGAAGCGCAAGCCGCGCGGGATCGAGCTGCGCGTCCACCCCACGCTCATCCCGGCGCGGCGCCTGATTGCCAACGTCGAAGGCGTGATGAACGCCATACTGGTGCGCGGCGACGTGGTGGGGCAGACGATGTATTACGGTGCGGGCGCCGGCGCGGAGCCGACGGCCTCGGCCGTCATCGCCGATCTTGTCGATGTGGCGCGCATGCTGACCGCGGATCCCGAGCATCGCGTGCCGCATCTCGCGTTCCAGCCGGACCAGCTCTCCGACGTGCCGATCCTGCCGATAGGAGACGTGGAGACGGCGTACTACCTGCGGCTGCGCGTGCTGGACAGGACCGGCGTGCTGGCGGAGATCACCCGCATTCTTGCCGATCTCGATATTTCTATCGATGCCATGGTGCAGAAGGAGCCGCCGGCAGGAGAGGACAAAGTCGATATCATCATGCTCACGCATCAGACCGTCGAAGAACGCGTGGATGCAGCGATCTCCAGGATCGAAGCATTGCCGGTCGTCTCCGGCAAGGTGACGCGCATCCGGCTCGAGCAGCTGGATGGCCCGCGCTGAAGCGAGGGCGAGGGCATGAGCGGGCGCTACACGGGCCTCATAGCCAAATACCGCGAGCGGCTGCCGGTCTCACCCGACACGCCGATCGTCTCGCTCAACGAGGGCGGGACGCCACTGATCGAGCTTAAGCGCGTGCCACGCCAGGTGGGGCGCGATGTGCGCATCTACGCCAAGTTCGAAGGGCTCAATCCGACCGGCTCGTTCAAGGATCGCGGCATGACCATGGCGGTCACCAAGGCGGTGGAGGCGGGGGCGCGGGCCATCATCTGCGCCTCGACGGGGAATACCTCGGCTGCCGCCGCCGCCTATGCGGCGCGCGCCGGCATCGCCTGCTTCGTGCTCATCCCGGAGGGCAAGATCGCGCTCGGGAAGCTGTCGCAGGCCATGATGCACGGGTCGGCGGTCATCCAGATTCGCGGCAATTTCGACGACGGCATGCGGCTCGTGCAGGAACTCGCGCGCACCCTGCCGCTCAACATCGTGAACTCGATCAATCCCTTCCGGCTGCAGGGGCAGAAGACCATCGCATTCGAAATCATCGAGGCGCTGGGTGAGGCACCTGACTATCACGCATTGCCCGTCGGAAATGCCGGAAACATCACCGCCCACTGGATCGGCTATTCGGAATCGGTTTGCGAGAACACGCGGGCGTGCGCCCTGTGCGGGGGGAAGTGCAGCTACCACAGCACCAAAATCGCGACGCGGCGGCCGGTGATGCTGGGCTACCAGGCTGCAGGGGCGGCACCGATCCTGCGCGGGCGGCCGGTCGAGAATCCGGAGACCGTCGCGACCGCGATTCGGATCGGCAACCCTGTATCGTGGCAACAGGCGCTCGCCGCGCAGCAGGAGTCCGGCGGCTGGTTCGGCGAGTGCACGGACGAGGAGATCCTTCGCGCGCAGAAACTTCTTGCCGAGACGGAAGGCGTGTTCTGCGAGCCAGCTTCAGCGACCGCGATTGCCGGCGTGATGAAAGACGTTCAGGCGGGCCGTATTCGCGAGGGCAGCACGATCGTGTGCACGCTCACGGGGCACGGCCTGAAAGATCCCGATACCGCAATCTCTCAGAGCGCGAAGCCGCTCAGCGTGGAAGCCGAGCTGCCGGCGATCGAACGCGTAATCCGCGAGCATCTTCCCAAGAGTTGAACCGCCAAGGCCGCAGAGAACGCCAAGGAAGGCAGAGAGCGACAGCAGACCGAACGCTCGAGCAATCAGTACACCCTTCGTGAAGGAAGGCTCACACTGAGTTCGTTCTACGATCTGGGTTCGTTGTACAACTTCTTGGCGTGCTTGGCGGCCTTGGCGGTTCAGCTTGCGAAACGCATGGACAGGTCGGCCGCGCGGACGTCCTTGGTGAGGCTGCCGATGGAGATGCGGTCCACCCCGGTCTCGGCTACCGCGCGCACATTGTCGAGCGTAATGCCGCCGGAAGCTTCGAGCTCGGCGCGGCCGGCCGCGATATCGACGGCGGCGCGCAGCATGCCGGGATCCATGTTGTCGAGCAGAATCATGCGGGCGCCGGCATCGAGCGCTTCGCGGAGCTGCTCCAGCGTTTCGACCTCGATCTGAATCCAGATCCCCGGCGGGACGATCTGGCGGGCCGCTTCGAGTGCCGCCCTTACCCCGCCAGCGGCCGCAATATGGTTTTCCTTGATCAGGATCCCGTCGTAGAGGCCGAGCCTGTGATTCACGCCGCCTCCCACCTTCACGGCGTACTTCTGCGCGAGGCGCAAGCCGGGCAGCGTCTTGCGGGTATCGACGATAGCCGCATGGGTCCCCGCTATGGCATTGACATAGCGTCGCGTCACGGTCGCAACCGCGGACAGCAGTTGCAGAAAGTTGAGCGCGGTGCGCTCGCCGGTCAGGAGCGCGCGGGCAGGGCCGGTGAGGGTGCAGACGACGGTTCCCAGTCGCGCATTCGCGCCTTCCGTTACGTGCCATTTGACGGCGACGCGGGAATCGAGCTTCCGATAACACGCAGCGAACCAAGGTTGCCCGCAAATCACGGTGTCCGCGCGGGATATCACTTTTGCCGTTGCCACACCATCGGCCGGGGTGAGCAGCGCGGTCAGATCGCCGTTGCCCACGTCTTCAGCGAGCGCGGCGCTCACGTTGCGCTCGATTTCTGCTGCCAGGTCGTTCATGGATTCGATCTGTTTTTGACGGGAAGCATTCTAACGCCAACACTGGTTGGGGCGGGCGAGGTCACGCCGTGAGGACCGCGTAGATCGGGTGGCCGAAGCACCGGCGCGCGACAGCAAGGCCCGTTCAACGCGGTGGCCTCGCCGGATCCGCCCGGCACAGTCCGCCCCACGGAATACCTGATACTTGAAAAAGGATTTCGCCGCCCAATATGCAGCTTTAACAGGCATACAGGAACCCCTATGCGCTTCGACAAATTCACCACCAAGTTTCAACAAGCCTTTGCCGACGCCCAGAGCGTGGCGGTCGGCAACGACAATCCGTATATCGAGCCGCAGCACCTGCTCTACGCCCTGCTCAATCAGCAGGACGGTGGCACGGCTTCGCTTCTGGGCCGCGCGGGGGTCAACGTGCAGGGATTGCGAGGGGCGTTGAAAACCGCTATCGACCGGATGCCGAAAGTGGAAGGCACCGGCGGGGAGGTGAATGTCTCGCGTGAGCTCGCAAACCTGCTCAACATGACCGACCGCGAAGCGCAGAAGCGCGGAGACCAGTACATCGCTTCCGAGCTCTTCCTCCTCGCCGTAGCGGGGGACAAGGGCGAAACCGGAAGACTCCTCAAGCAGCACGGCGGCAGCCGCGAGCACATCGAGCAGGCGATCAACGCCGTGCGCGGTGGCGAAAGCGTGCAGAATCCGGAAGCCGAAGGCAGCCGCGAGGCGCTCAAGAAGTATACGCTGGACCTTACCGAGCGCGCCCGGGCGGGCAAGCTCGATCCCGTCATAGGGCGCGATGACGAGATCCGGCGGGTGATCCAGATTCTCCAGCGCCGCACCAAGAACAACCCGGTGCTGATCGGCGAGCCCGGTGTCGGGAAGACCGCGATCGTGGAAGGGCTTGCCCAGCGCATCGTCAACGGCGAAGTCCCCGAGACGCTGAAGGGCAAGCGCGTGCTGTCGCTCGACATGGCGGCCATGCTCGCCGGCGCGAAGTATCGCGGCGAATTCGAAGAGCGGTTGAAAGCCGTCCTCAAGGAAATCGCGCAGGACGGGGGCCAGATCATCGTGTTCATCGATGAGCTGCACACCATGGTGGGCGCCGGCAAGGCCGAAGGCGCGATCGACGCGGGCAATATGCTGAAGCCGGCGCTCGCGCGCGGGGAGCTGCACTGCGTAGGCGCGACGACCCTGGACGAGTACCGCAAGTACGTGGAGAAGGACGCGGCGCTCGAGCGGCGCTTCCAGAAGGTCATGGTGGACGAACCCTCGGTCGAGGACACCATCGCGATTCTGCGCGGCCTCCAGGAGAAATACGAAGTGCATCACGGGGTGGACATCACCGACCCGGCGATCGTCGCCGCCGCGGAGCTTTCGCACCGCTACATCAGCGACCGTTTCCTTCCCGACAAGGCGATCGATCTCATCGACGAGGCCGCTTCGCGCATCAAGATGGAAATCGATTCCAAGCCCGAGGAAATGGACCGGCTCGACCGGCGGTTGATCCAGCTCAAGATCGAGCGCGAGGCGATGAAGAAGGAAAAGGACGAAGCTTCGCAGAAGCGCCTGCAGCTCATCGAAGAGGACATCGCAGCGCTCGCGCGTGAGTATGCCGACCTGGAGGAGATCTGGAAGGCGGAAAAGGCCCAGGTGCAGGGCTCGCAGCACGTGAAGGAGGAGCTCGACCGGCTCAAAGTGGAGATGGATGCCGCCAAGCGCAAGGGCGACTGGCAGAAGGTCTCGGAGATTCAGTACGGAAAGATCCCGCAGCTCGAAGCCCAGCTCAAGCAGGCGGACAAGGCGGGCAGAGCGCAGCAGAGGCCACGCCTTCTCCGCACGCAGGTCGGCGCGGAAGAAATCGCGGAGGTCGTCTCGCGCGTAACCGGCATACCGGTCTCCCGCATGATGCAGGGCGAGCGCGAGAAGCTGCTCCTCATGGAAGAGCGGCTGCACCAGCGCGTCGTGGGGCAGGATGAAGCGGTCAGGCTCGTGTCCGATGCCATCCGCCGTTCGCGCGCGGGACTTTCGGATCCGAAGCGGCCGTATGGCTCGTTCCTGTTCCTCGGGCCCACCGGCGTCGGCAAGACCGAATTGTGCAAGGCACTCGCGGAATTCCTCTTCGATTCCGAGGACCACCTGATCCGCATCGACATGTCGGAATTCATGGAAAAGCATTCGGTCGCGCGGTTGATTGGCGCGCCGCCGGGATACGTGGGTTACGAAGAGGGCGGTTACCTGACCGAGGCGGTGCGTCGCAGGCCGTATTCGGTGATCCTGCTCGACGAGATCGAGAAGGCGCATCCCGACGTCTTCAACGTGCTTCTGCAGGTGCTTGACGACGGGCGCATGACGGACGGGCAGGGCCGCACCGTGGACTTCAAGAACACGGTGGTTGTGATGACGTCGAACCTGGGCTCGCAGCAGATCCAGCAGATGGCGGGCGACGACTACCAGGTCATCAAGCTCGCGGTGCTCGCCGAGGTGAAGGCGCAGTTCCGGCCGGAGTTCGTGAACCGCATCGACGAGATCGTGGTGTTCCACGCGCTTGACGAGAAGCACATCAAGTCGATCGCGCGAATCCAGTTGGGCTCGCTCGAGAAGCGCCTGGCGGCGCTCGAGATGAAGCTCGAAGTGAGCGATGCGGCGCTGCGCGAGATCGCGTCGGTGGGCTTCGACCCGATCTATGGCGCGCGGCCGCTCAAGCGGGCGATCCAGTCGCGCATCGAGAACCCGCTCGCGAAAGCGATCCTCGAAGGCGAGTTCGGCCCGAAGGATACGGTCCGGGTCGACGCCCGGAAAGGCGCGATCGCCTTCGAGAAAGCGCAGGCGGCGAGCGCCGCAGCCTGAGGTGGGC
>CAMPGR010000128.1 GCA_946885605.1 uncultured Pseudomonadota bacterium | reverse complement strand
AGAGCAACCGCCTTGTAAGCGGTAGGTCGTCTGTTCGAGTCAGACTGTCGGCACCAGTACGGCGGCGGCTCATCGGGATTCGCGTGCCGCCTCTCCCATTTGAGGGCCAAGTTGCCGGAAAAACGGGAAGTTTTTCCGCGTCGCCGGAACTTGTTTGCGCGCGGCGGTCAAATTGCGCAGCACGCGCTGCCGGCGCAGGCTTGAAATAGCGGACGGCAGACCTATTTTAGGTGCAGAGAACAGCCTGTTCAGTGCGAACAGGCAGAATAGCGTCACGCTCGTTGCTCCGCAGCGTGACGCACAGGAGGGATCACGGTGATCAGAGTTGAGCATCTGAGCAAGGCGTTCGGGCTCAAGCTCGCGGTGGACGACGTTTCGTTCGCCGTGGAACGCGGCGAGGTGCTGGGTTTCCTGGGGCCGAACGGCGCAGGCAAGTCGACCACCATGCGCATGGTGACGGGTTTCATTCCGCCGACCGCGGGCAAGATAACTGTCGGCGGCTATGACGTGCTGGAGGACCCGATTCCCGCCAAGCGCATGATCGGGTATCTGCCGGAGAACGCGCCCGGGTATGCCGATATGACGGTGCAGGGGTTCCTGCGCTTTGCCGCCGAGCTGCGAGGGCTGCACGGGGAAGCGCGCAAGCGCGCGGTGAACCGTGCCATCGAGCTCTGCTTTCTCGAGAACGTGATCCACCAGAGCATCGACACGCTCTCGAAAGGGTACAAGCACCGCACCTGCCTCGCGCAATCGCTCATCCACGATCCGCCGATCCTCATCATGGACGAGCCCACGGACGGGCTGGATCCCAATCAGAAGCACGAGGTGAGAAACCTCATCAAGCGGATGGGAGAGGACAAGGCCATCATCTTCTCCACCCACATCCTCGAGGAGGTGGAGGCGGCGTGCTCGCGCGTCATCATCATCGATCGCGGCAAGATCGTCGCCAACGGCACCCCGGCCGAATTGAAGGCGCGTTCCGAAATGGCGGGCGCGGTGCGCCTGCGCATCAGGAATGTTCCGCCCCCAACGCTCAAGGAGCGCCTCGCGCAGCTCCACGGCGCGGCCCGCACCGAAATCCTCGCTGAGAGCGACGGCACTGTGGACCTGCGCGTGTATCCGAACGGCTCCTCCGCGCGCGGCAGTCTCACGCGCGACGTAGCGGAGCTCGCGGCGCAACAGCACTGGCAGGTGGCGGAAATTTATACCGAGGAGGGCCGCCTCGATGAAGTGTTCCGCAGCATCACGCTGCCTGACACCGTGAGGGTAGCGGCATGAGCCCGGAATTGCGTTTCAAGGAGCGGTTGGCATGAACGCGTGGCACAACATCAAAGCAATCATGAAACGGGAGCTCGGCGCGTACTTCACCTCGCCCATCGCCTACGTGTTCCTCGTGATCTTCCTGCTCCTCACCGGCTTCTTCACCTTCACCGTGGGCAGCTTCTTCGAGCGGGGCGAGGCCTCTCTCGTGTCGTTCTTCACCTGGCATCCGTGGCTGTATCTGTTCCTCGTGCCGGCGGCCGGCATGCGGCTGTGGGCGGAGGAGAGGCGGCTCGGCACGCTGGAACTCCTGCTCACGATGCCGATCACGGCGTGGCAGGCGATCATCGGCAAATTCCTCGCCTCATGGCTGTTCCTCGCGCTCGCGCTGGCGCTCACTTTCCCGGTCGTCATCACGGTGAACTACCTCGGCGACCCTGACAACGGCGTCATCGTGGCAGGTTATGTCGGGAGCCTGCTCCTCGCCGGCACCTACCTCGCCATCAGCTGCATGACTTCGGCGCTTACGCGCAACCAGGTGATCAGCTTCATCATCTCCGTGATGATCGCGCTCTTTCTCATCCTCGCCGGTTACACGCCGGTCACGGATCTGCTCACGCGCTGGGCGAACCCCGTCATCGTCGAAATCATCGCGGCGTTTTCCGTGATGACGCATTTCGAGGGATTCCAGCGCGGCGTGCTCGATACGCGCGATCTGGTGTTCTTCGTGTCGATGATGGGCTTTGCCCTGTTCACCACCGGCGTCATCATCCGCAACCAGAGGGCAGGCTAGCTTCATGCAGAAACGTGCACTCGAAACCTTACTTTATTCGGCAGGCGGGGTGATCGCGCTCGCGGTCATCCTGATCGCCGCCAACTTCCTCCTCGGCGCATGGAACGCGCGCGCCGATCTGACCGACGGCAACGTGTACACGCTCTCGCCCGGGACCCGGGCGATACTGGAGAAGCTCGAAGCGCCGGTGAAAATCCGTTTGTACTACTCACAGGGCAACAACGCCGTGCCGGTGGGCCTGAAGACCTTCGCCTCGCGCGTCGAGGACCTGCTCGCCGAGTACCGCGCCGCTTCCGACGGCAAGGTCGTCATCGAGAAGTTCAATCCGGAGCCCGATTCTGACGCCGAAGATTCGGCCGAGCTCGACGGCGTGGACGGGCAGATGACGAATACCGGCGAGAAGTTCTATCTCGGGCTCTCGGTATCGTTCCTCGATCAGAAAGCCGCGATTCCGGTGCTCGCGCCGGAACGCGAGCGCCTGCTCGAGTACGACATCACGCGCGCGATCGCGCAAGTATCGGCGGTGAAAAAGCCGGTGATCGGCGTCATGAGCGCCTTGCCCGTGCTGGGGCGGCCGCTCAACCCGGTGCTCAAGCAGCAGCCGGCCGAGCCCTGGGTGCTGGCGTCGGAGTTGAAGCGGGTCTTCGACGTGCGCAAGGTCGAGATGGAGACGGAGAAGATTCCCGATGACGTCAGCGTGCTGCTCGTCGTGCATCCGCGCAATCTCTCGGAAACCACCGAGTACGCGATCGATCAGTTCGTGCTGCGCGGCGGGAAACTGATCGCGTTCGTCGATCCGTACGCCTACTTCGATCAACAGCCCGATCTGCAGAACCCGTTCGGCGGGCAGCAGGCCGGCCAGTCGATGTTCTACAACCTCTTCAAGGCCTGGGGTATCGAGGTCAACATGGGCAAGGTCATCGCCGACATGACCTACGCGAGCGGCGAAGGGCCGCGCCTCCTGCCGACGCTGCTTTCGCTCAACCAGGAGGCGCTCAACCAGGAGGACGTCGTCACGAGCCAGGTCGGGACGCTCCTCGTTCCGTTCAGCGGCGTCTTCAGCGGCAAGCCGGCCGAGGGCCTCAGCCAGACGGTGCTCGCACATACCTCGAAGAACTCCATGCTCGTCGATCTCATCATCGCGACGCTTTCGGGCGAGCCTTCCACGCGCGGCTTCGAGCCTTCCGGTCAGGAACAGCCGATCGCGATTCGCTTGCAGGGCAAGTTCGCGACCGCGTTCCCGGAAGGGAAGCCCAGGCCTTTCATGCCGCGCGACGAAAAATCAGCTGACAAGAAGGAGCCGGCAAAGCCCGAGCCGCAGCTCAAGGAGTCGGCGCAGGAAACCTCGGTCGTGCTCGTTGGCGACGTCGACATGCTGACGGACAACGCCTCCGTGGAAGTGCAGGACGTCTTCGGGCAGCGTCTCGTGGTGCCGCGCAACGGCAATCTCAATTTCGCGCTGAGTCTGGTGGAGCAGCTCGCGGGAGACCAGAACCTCATCAACCTGCGCAGCCGCGCGGCGTTCACGCGTCCGCTCAACGTCATACGTGACATGGAGGCGCGAGCGCAGCAGGCCTATCTCGGGAAGATCAAGGAGCTCGAGGACAGCCTCAACAAGACCCAGGAGAAGCTGCAGGAGCTGCAAAAAGCGCGCGGCGGCGGGCAGGCGACGATCCTCACGCCCGAGCAGCAGGCGGAAATCGAGAACTTCCGCAAAGTGGCGACCGAAACGCGCCGGGAACTGAAGGACGTGCGGAAGAACCTGCGGGAGGAGACCGACACGCTGCAGTTCTGGACCAAGGTGGTGAATATTGGCTTCGTGCCCTTGCTCGTTGCGCTCGCCGGGCTCGTCCTTGCGCTCATCCACCGGCGCAGGGTCAGGGCGAGAGCGTGAGGAGGGAGACCGGCGCATGAATCGCAAGCAGTTCCTCGTACTCGTCATTGTCCTCGTCGTGCTGGGCGGCGCGGGTCTTGCGCTCTTTTGGCAGGATATAGCCGCCTACCGTGAAAGCGGCGCCCGGATTGGAGCGAAGCTCCTGCCGGAATTCAGGATCGCCGAAATCGCGCAGATCCGCCTGCAGGACGCGCAGAACGAAGTGACGCTCGTCAACAAGGGAAACCGCTGGGTCGTGCAGGAGCGCAACGACTATCCCGCGAACTTCCAGGACATCAGCAGCTTCATGCTGAAGCTGATCGAGCTCAAGGTGACGCAGTCCGAATCGGTCGGCGCTTCGCTCCTGCCGCGTGTCGAGCTCGTCGCGCCGGGCGCGACAGGCGAAGGCGGCAATGTGGCTGACAAGGAGGGCGTCGGCACGCTCGTCGAATTCAAGGACAAGGACGGCAAGGTGCTCGCGAGCCTCGTGCTCGGGAAGAAAGTGCTCAAGAAGGATCCGCTCAATCCGCTCCCCAATGCGCGTGATGGGGTGCCGGCCGGGCGCTACATCCGTGTATCCGGCACGACGGACAAGGTCGTGGTGGTTTCCGATCCGCTGAACAGCGCGGAGGCGAAGCCGGGCAAGTGGCTCGCGAAGGATTTCTTCAAGGCCGAGCGCATCAAGATGCTCGCGGTGGGGCCGGAAGGCGCGCCACCGGGCTGGAAGATCGCCCGCGACGTCGAGTGGGGACAGTGGAAGCTCGTCGGCCCCGGCGAAGTCAACGCGAGCAGCGCCGTGAGCGCCGTCAACGCGCTTGGCAACATCTCCTTCGCCGACGTCGCGGTAAAGCGCGGGGAAACCGAGAAGCCACTTGTCGCCGTTGCCCAGACGTTCGACAACCTCACGTATCGCGTGACGCTCGCGCGGAAGAAGGACGGCGAGGACTACTACCTCAACTTTACCGTTTCGGGCGAGCCGCCTCGGAAGCGCGTGCCGGAAAAGGACGAGAAGCCCGAGGAGCGCGAGCGCTACGACAAGGATTTCGCCAAAACGCTGAAGCGGCTGGAAGAGCGGATCGCAAGGGAACAGGCGCTCGCGAAATGGACCTACGTGGTGTCGAAGTCAGAAGCCGAGCCCGTACTGAAAGATCGCGGCGAGATGGTGGCGCGCAAGGAGAAGAAATAAGCGCTTTTCTTCAGGATCGGACGGCGGGTCCGCTGCTCGCGGGCGTGTGGCTCTGCGTGGTGCTCGGCGGCTGTTCCGTCGCCTTCAGCGGCGGGCAGAGTTCGGGCGGCAGCGTGTCGGCGGCGACAACGACGGCTGCCGCCCAGGCGCACGCACGCTTCGGTTCCGCACGGTTGAGCGCGTCTTTCGGTACACCCACGGCACCCGGCACGCCGGGCGCCCGCGTAAGCGTTTCGAACGGTGCCGCAGGCGTGCTGATCCTGGGCCTCGTCATTGCCGACGCGTTGCACTACCTTGCCTCCACTTCGATGGAGCGGGGCGCTGCGTCGTCGGAGCCCATCGCGCACACCTGCTCGTGCTATGGCTACGAGCCGGCTGCGCGCACCGCTTCCGCTGCAGCAAGCGAATAACTCAAATCACGATTGCGTTGAAGGCTGACCCACCATGAAATTCACCAAGTTTCCCAAGTCCCCCGTGTTTCCCCCGGGCTACAAGTGGCAGTACGAGAAGCGCAGGGACGGCTACGAGTCCGATGTCACCGCGCTCGTGCGGCGCATGCTGGAGGACGAGTCGATCAGGGAAGATCAGCGGCTCGCGTGGGAGCGCTGGCGCAACGTGAGAAAGCCATGATGAAAGCGTTCGTCCTCGCTGCAGCCATTGCACTCGGCGTTTTTTCCTCATCCGTCAGCGCGCAGAATTTTCCGACCAAGCCGGTACGCTTCGTCGTGCCGTTCGCGCCCGGGGGCAGTACGGACACCCTCGCGCGCGCCATCGGCCTGAAGCTGTCGGACTATCTCGGCGAGCAGGTGGTGGTCGATAACCGTCCCGGCGCGAATGGCGATATCGGCATGCAGCTCGTCGCGCGCGCCGCACCCGACGGCTACACGATCGTGCTGGGCTACATTGCAAATCTCGGCATCGGCCCCAGTCTGTATGCCAGGATGCCGTACGACCCGGTGAAGGATTTCGCGCCCATCACGCATGTCGCCGGCGCGTCGAACATCGTGGTCGTCCATCCCTCCGTGCCGGCCAAGGACTTCAAGAGCTTCGTCGCCCATGCCAAAGCGCATCCCGGGCAGGTGAACTTCGCCTCGGCGGGTGTCGCGAGCGTCGGGCACCTCACCGGCGAGCTCATCAATAACCTCGCGGGCATCGACATGGTGCACGTTCCGTACAAGGGCAGCGGTCAGGCGATAACGGATCTCGTGGGCGGTCATGTGAAAGTCATGATCAGCGGGATGGCGTCCACGCTGCCGCACGTCAGAACAGGCAGGCTGCGCGGCCTCGCGACCACCGGCGCCAAGCGCACGCCGGCGACGCCCGAGCTGCCGACGATTGCGGAATCGGGTTTCCCCGGCTTCGAGGCGAGTTCGTGGTTCGGCGTGCTTGCTCCCGCCGGCACGCCCAAGCCCGTCATTTCGCGCCTGCAAGCCGACATCGTGAAGGCTTTGCAGCAGTCCGATGTGAAGCAGCGGCTCGAGAACGTGGGTTTCGAGATCGTCGGCAGCACACCGGACGAGTTCGCGGCGTACATCAAATCGGAAATCCGCAAGTGGGAGAAGGTCGTGAAGGCCTCGGGTGCAAAGCCTCAATAGTCCGTACGGGATGTACCGCATACTTCGCCCGTAACGAGGCCGCAATAGTTGCCCACCATGATCGCGGCATATGTCCAGAAGAACGGTCCTCGTGCTCGGGGACTACCGTCAGACGATCACGATCGTTCGCTCCCTGGGACGGGCCGGCTTCAAGGTCGTTCTCGGATGCGAGCGTCCAAACAGCTCCACCACACTGTCGAGGCACGTCTCAGCGCTCCGCGTGCTCGACCCATCCTCTGCCGAACGCTACCGTGACAGCCTTGCAGGCTGTCTCAATCGTGAAAGGTTCGATTTCGTCTTCCCGGTAGGCGAGACGGAATTGCGCCGGCTGGTGTGCGGCGGCCGGCATGCGCTCGCTTCGCTATCGCGATGGATCATGCCGGAGACCGCCACGGTGTTGCGCTGTTTCGACAAGCGCGCGATGTATCATCTGGCCGCGGCGCTCGGCATACCGGTGGCCGCTTGGCGGCCGTACGCCGGCGGGAGCGCGGCGCTGCGCGACGCGGAAGAGATCGGCTATCCGGTGGTCGTAAAGCGCAAGGACTCCTCGGCGATGCTGTGCGGCACGAATGCCATCATCTGCCGCTCATCCGCGGAGCTCGAGCGCTTCCTCGACCTGACGTACCGCGATCCGGACCCCGCCTCGCTCATCATCCAGAAATACGCGGCGGGCCAGCGGCACAACTGTCACTTCGCGGCCGAGCGCGGGAAGATGGTCGCGTTCTTTCAGCAGAAGGTGTTGCGCACCGACAAGCGTGACGGGACCGGCATCGGCATCGAAGGCGTCTCCGTCGCGCCGTCATCGGCGCTGCGGGCGTACTGCGGACAGCTCCTGCAGCGTCTGGACTACAGCGGCATCGGTTGCATACAGTTTCTGGTGGATGAGGAGAGCCGATCGGTCGCCTTTCTCGAGCTCAACGCGAGGATGGACAGCACCGCGGTGCTGCCGTACCGGCTGGGTGTGGACTTCCCGCTGATCGCGGTGAAGATTGCGGCAGGAGAGCCCATCCATGCGCCGGAGGGTTATGCCGAAGGCAAGCGCTATTACTATCTCTACGGGGCCTTGAACGTCTGGCTCGCGCAGCGGCGCAGCGAATCATTGCGCCGCGTGCTGGCGTGGCCCGTCACGGTGCCCTGGATTGCGCTGCGCAGCTACGACCTCATGCTCGACTGGCGCGATCCGCTGCCGGCGCTGCACCAGCTCGCGAAACGCGTGACGGAGACGCGACCATCGAGGCGCGTGCAGCGCCCGACTCCGAGCGACCGCTCGATTGAACCCAGCGTACGCCCATGACATCCATGACCTCCGGGCCGCCGCGCTGCGGCGGCTGCCGCGTGTCGCGTTCGGCTATCTCGAGGGCGGCGCCGAAGACCACCTCACGTTCACCGCGAACCGCGAGGCGCTGGAGCGTATCCACTTTCTGCCGCGGGCGCTGATCGATGTCTCGCGCCGCTCACAGTGCGTATCGATTTTCGCACGGTCGTACGATTGCCCGTTCGGCATTGCGCCCACCGGTGCGGCCGGCATCTACTGTCATGGCGCCGAAATCGCGCTGGCACGCGCTGCATGCGCAGTCAACGTGCCGTTCGTGCTCTCGACGCACTCGTTCATTCCGCTTGCGGACGTGTGCCGTGCGGTGACGCCTGCACCGTGGTTCCAGATGTACATCCACCCGCTTCGCGCCGACACCGAGGCTGCAGTGAACGCAGCCCGCGAGGCGGGTTGCGAAGTGCTCGTTCTCACGGTCGACGCGCCGACAGGCGGAAACCGCGAATACAACCACCGCAATGGCTTCACCATACCGGTGCGCATGACGCGCCAGACGGTGCTCGACGGATTGTGCCATCCGGCCTGGCTGGCGAGCGTCTACGCGCGGAGCTTGCGCGGTCGCCGGCTCTCGGAATGGACGACACCCCACCAGCACGGAAGCTGGGGAGATCTCGTCTGGCTAAGGCGCGTGTGGCCGCACAAGATCGTCGTCAAGGGCGTGCTCACCGCGGAGGACGCGCGCTTTGCCGCGCACTACGGGGCGGACGGCGTGTGGGTGTCGAACCATGGGGGGCGACAGCTCGATGGCGCGCCCGCCTCGGTGCAGGCATTGCCCGATGTCGTCGCCGCCGTAGGCGGCCGGCTCACCGTGATGGTGGACAGCGGCTTTCGCCGCGGCACGGACATCGTCAAGGGGCTGGCACTGGGAGCGGACATGGTGTTCGTCGGACGCGCCGCGCTCTATGGCGCCGCGGCTGCGGGCGAAGCCGGAGTGAAGCGCGCGCTCGAACTTTTGAAGAGCGAGGTCGACAGGGTACTGGCGCTCCTCGGCTGCAACGCCATTACCGAGCTCGGCCCTCAGCACGTGCGCATCAGCTCGCAGTGATCCCCAGGCGGGCGTAAATCGGCCGGATGTGCTTGCCGATCTCGGCGCGCTTGCGCGCGAGATAGAGCGCGCCGGCGGCACAGCACGCGCCGGCGAGCGTCAGCGTCGCTGTAACGCCGATCGCGTCCGCGATGGCGCCTGCGGCAAGACTGCCGAAAGGCGAGACGCCGAGAAAGGCCGCGGTATAAAGGCTCATGACGCGTCCGCGCTTCTCGTCGTCCACGATCGTCTGCAGGATCATGTTGACCGATACCGACGTCACGAGTATGCAGAAGCCGATCACGACGAGGAGGGGCAGCGCCATCCACATGCGCGAGGACCACGAAAGCAGCGCGAGCGCCGTTCCCGCACTCAGGATCGCGTATATGATCACGCGCACCAGCCCACGCACGTTGCGCCGCGAGGCGAGGTAAACGGTTCCCGCCACGCCGCCCAATCCCGCGGCGCCCACGAGAAAACCCATTTCCTCCGCGCCTCCTTGCAGCACATCGCGCGTCAAAGCCGGCATCAGCGCGGCGTACGGCGTCGCGAGAAAGCCGGTCATGGCGAGCATGAGAAGGAGGATCCGGATCGGGACCGAATTCCACGCATAACGCAGCCCTTCGCTCAGGCCCTGCAGCACGCTAGCAGGCGCGATCGGCCGCGGGCGCGACTGCACCCGTATCATGAGAAACGTCACCACGACGGCGACATACGAAATCGTGTTGATGACGAAGCATCCGGCCTCACCGATCCACGCAATCGCAACTCCGGCCACCGCGGGCCCGATGAGGCGTCCGGTATTGGCCATCATGGATGTCACCGCCACAGCGTTCGGGAGATCCGCCTTGTCGCCGACGAGCTCGAGCAAGTACGCGTGGCGCACCGGCAGCTCGATCGCGACCAGGATGCCGAGCAGTATCGACAACGTAACGATATGCCAGGGCGCGATGATGCCGGACACCGCGAGCGCCGCGAGCGCCGCCGCCTGGAACATCTCCAGTATCTGGATCGTGAACATCAGCCGGTGCAGGTTGGCGCGATCCGACCACAGGCCGGCGAATGGCGCGAGCACGAGTATCGGCACGCTGCCCGCGAATGCGAGCACGCCCAGCAGTGTCGTGGACTCGGTAAGGCGGTACAGCAGCCAGCTCTGGGCGATGTTCTGCATCCAGTAGCCGATCAGCGAGCACATCTGGCCGGCGATGAAAAGCCGGAAGTTGCGGTGGCGGAGCGCCCGCAGCGTGTTGCGAAGCATGTGGAGCGTGCGAAGAGAAAGCGCGATTGTAAGCGCCTACGCGTCCGCCATGCGGAATCGCGGCGCGGGCCGCACGCCGAGTCCGGTAAAATCGGGCTCACCGGCCTGTCATGCCGGTTTTACACCGCGCAATACAACGGCCCGCATGGCGCGCCACGCTCCCGCGCGGCCAGGAAACGAACGACGTTCGGTGAAGCTTTCTCACATCGTGGTCCTCGTGCTGCTCAACTCCGGCGGCTTCAAGGGCGTGCGCTTTCTCAACACGCTCTACGCGCTCGAGCTCGGCGCGAGCCCGTTTGCGGTCGGCGTGCTGCTCGCCATGTACGCGCTCTTCCCGCTGCTCTTCGCTGTTTACGTCGGCAAGCTTGCCGAC
>CAMPGR010000127.1 GCA_946885605.1 uncultured Pseudomonadota bacterium | reverse complement strand
CGGCGAGCGCCTTGCGCAGCGTCGCCGCGATTTCGGGCTTCATCACCCGCTCGCTCACGGCCGGCGCGCGCTCGAGATAAGTTTCGTATGGCGTCGCCGCGGCGAAGTGCAGGTCTTCCATGCGTATCGTCGGATGACGGACGCCATCGTTCACGATAATGCCGATCAGTTCGGCGAGCGCCGCGGGACGGTCCCCTGAAACGCCAATCGACGTCGCAAGCGAAGGCACCAGAGATTCGAACGGGTAGCCCAGGCGGCGCCAGTGGCGGTGAATCTCGACGAATGCCTCCACTTCCAGCAGCGCGCGGATGCGGATGTCCTGCGCGTTCTTTTGATGGGTTTTGAAGAGCCACGCGTAAACCGCCTGCCGCTCCTCGCGGCTTGCCGCAATCGTGTCCACGAGTCCGGCCTTGGGGTAGCGCCGCAAATGCGCGACAAGCCACAGCTCGAGCGGATGCACGCGCGCGAGATAGCCGCGGTCGGCGAGCGAGTAGCGATCAGGCCCGTAACGCGTGTAGAGCTCCCCGATCTCTCGCTCGGAGAGCCTCGATGCCGCCAGGTGCGCCTTGAGGAAATCGGTGAGCCCGCCGATATCCGCGTCCGGGGACACCGATCGAAAGATGACGGCGAGCCTTGAGGGTGTCGGGCGTACGCCCTGGAGCAGCGTTTCCAGCGCCTGCTCCGGGCTCATGCCGCGGTACTTGCGATAGAAGCGGCGCACGAACTCGCGTCCCTCCTGGTCGGCGAAGCGCGCGAGGTATTCCGCGCGCCGCGGATGGCTCGCGTCCTCGAGCACCCGGGCCGGCGAGTCGGGCTCGCGGTACATATGGTGATCCACGATGTCGCGCATGAGGCGGATGAAAACCAGATTGACGGAATCGCGCAGCGCTTCGCGCACGCTGGGCACTTTCGCGTTCTCCTCGCGTTTGAAGTTGGCGAACGTGTGCACGCCGCCTCCCGTGAAGAATTGTTCCGCGGGATTGGCGGAATAACGTCGTTCCAGCGCCGCTTCCAGCATGTCTCCGAGCTCGGCATCGGGCGTTTTCACCAGGTAATCGATCACCCATCGTGTCAGGCGGTCACGCTGACCGACGGGCACCTTGCGCAATTCCTGCGGCGTGAGCGGGTGGTAACGCTCGTGCAGCGCCGCGATCACTTCGAGATAAGTCGTGAGCGCGCGCAGCTTCGCGGTCGATCCCAGCTCGAGCTTGGTGCCTTCGTTGATGTCGAACGGCTGGTTGAAGTTGTCGGTCTGCACCCGCACGAGGTTGGCATCCTCGCCGCGCTCGTACAGCGTGAAGCTGTAGAGGACCTTCGAAGGATCGGCGTTGCCGAGCAGCCGCGGCTCGCGCAGCTTCGCCGCCCGGGCGTACTCCGGATCGCGGAGCCGCGTGAGGGTGCTCGTCACCGCATCCTGCAGCTCGGCATCGAAGGTGCTGCTCGCTGCGAGATCGAGACGGTCGATGTCGTAGAGACGCGGCGTTTCGAGGAGCGCGAGGAGCCGCGTGCGCACGGCGTTCGCGGCCTTCCACGACCGCACGTCGACGTGCGAGGAAACGGACGAGTCGTCCCGGAAGGTCACCTTCGCCTGCAATGCGGCGTCGCGCAGAACCGGGGAGAGCAGCTCCGCGCTCGTGAGGAGCCGCAGATGGCTGTCGGTGAGCGTGGCGAGCTGCTGGCGCCCCGGGCCGAGAAAGTAGGACGGCCGTCTCTGGGCGATCAAAAGGCTCAGTGCCTGGCGGTAGGCGCGTGCCTGCTCGGGGAGCTCGGCGCTGCCGGGCGCCGCAGACCGCTTGAGCAACGCATTCACCGCCTTGAAATCCGCACCGAACCACGCCCTCAGCCCGTCGCCCAGGCCGTTGACTTCGCCATACGCGGGTGCTGCGGCGAGCGGAACAGTGTTGAGGTAATCCACCACGATCTGCCGGCGCCTTTCCGTGGTGTCCGGTCCGTTCGAGTAGGCGCGGAGCGACGCGGAGATCATCTGCCGGAATTTCTCCTGGATCGAAGCCGTGATGCCCCCGGGCGAATGGCGGTACTTCTCGATCTGGGTGGCGAGCGTGCTGCCACCGGGAGCGTCGTAGTCGGAATCGATGATCTTGATGCTCTGCTCGAAGATCGCTTTGGCGAACCGGCCCCATTCCACCGCCGGGTTGCGCTTGGGATGGTCCTGCTCGAGCAGCTCGCGGTTTTCGATGAAGAGCAGCGTGTTCACCACGAGCGGCGGCACGGCCTTGAAGTCGGCGTAAACGTGCTCGGGGTGATTGGAGACGAAGAGCGCTTCTCCCCGGCAGTCGAGCACGCGCAGCCCCGCCTGGCTTTTCTCCGGATACGGCGGAAAGTAGCCCTCTTCGATCAGCTCGCGAAGCGCCAGCGAGTGGCGCGCCTGCTTTTTGATTTCATAGCCCTTGGCCTGCAGCCGGCCCAGGAACTGCGGCATTTCGCTGTAGCCGAGGCGCAGGTCGTAGGGGCCTTTGTGCGGGAAGCTGATCGAAGTGCTCGGGCCGGGCTCCGCCCAGAACCTCAGCCGGGCAGCGGCATCCGCAAAGTAGCGGGACTGGAATGCGGAGGACTGAACTTCGCTGACGAGGAGCGCAAAGGCTCCCAGCATCGTCGCGAGTACCCCCACCGCAACCGCCAGCCAGGGAGAGGTGAATCGTATTCTCGCCACCGCTCGCGCTACGCGTGCAATTCGACCACATCGCCGTCAGCGAGCACATGTTCGCGTCCGACCTGCTGGCCATCGAATCCGGACTTGCCCCAAACGCGCGCATACCGCAAGGCGCGGGCAACATCCGGGTGTACAAGTCGTGCGACGTCCTCGATCCTCCGCGCGCGGCGCAACGTGAAGGGCCGGTTGCGGTCCGGCGCATGACCGGGCGCCTTGGTATACACGCGGACGATATCGAGATGGGCAAAGAGCCAGGGTCCCAAGGCGCTCAGTCCCCGGCCGGTGCTCGCCGAAACGGCAAGCGCCGGGTAGCGCAGCCCCGTGAGCTCGCGAAAGGCGGCAAGCTCGCTGTCGATGTCAGCCATCTGGTCCGCCTTGTTGGCGAGCAGCAGAGTCGGAAGGCGCAGCGCGAAGGGGTCGGCTGGAGCGCCGTTCTCCTCCGCGACACGCTCATCCGCCGCGGCATCCCACCGCTCGCTGAGGGTCACACGCTTTTCCCCCAAAACGGCGTGCACGCCCTCGACCTGGTCCACGCACGACGGGTCGGAGAGGTCCACGACCAGCAGGCAGGCATCGACGGTTTGAAGCGTGCTCGCAATCCACGGAATCGCGTGCTCCCCCGAAATGGCAGGCAGGTCGATCAGTTCGAAACGGATGTCCTCGTGGGCCATCATTCCGGGTTCCGGGTATTGCGTTGTGAAAGGGTAGGGCGCGACATGGGCGCCGGAGCCCGTCACGCGCGCGTGCAGTGCGGATTTGCCGGCATTCGGCGGTCCGAGCAGGGCGATCTGAGCTGCGCCCTCGGGGCGGATGACGAGTGCTGGAGCGCCGCGCGCAGGGCCGCCTTTGCGGGGCGTCTCGAATTCCTCGGAAAGCGCCTTGATCCGGTGCTTGATGTCCGCCTGGAGATGGTCGGTTCCTTTGTGCTTGGGGATCGTGCGCAGCATTTCGCGCAGGCAGTCGAGACGCTCCTTAGGATCGTGCGCCTTCCGGAAAGACGCCTCGGCGGCTTTGTATTCTGGCGAGAGGTTGGCCGGCATTCCTTACCCTGAGGAATCGAGCAGGAGCGCCTCGTATTTTACAGAACTCGGCAGATATGTCTTGCGGCAGAGACGGGCGGCGGACCGTCCCGGCGGCGCGTCATCGCAGCACGAGAACCGGCAAGCGGGTGTGCGTCAACACCTTCGCTGTTTCGCTTCCGAGCAGCAGGCCGGTAAACCCCGCATGGCCATGCGAAGCCATGATAATGAGATCACAGTGCTGCTTCTCGGCGGTGCGGATAATCTCTTCATAGATGCTGTCGCTGAATCCTGTGACACATTCGCAGTCCAGGCCTGCGCGTCTTGTTTCCTCTTCGAGGGATGCAAGAGCCTGCCGTGCCCGCGCTCGCGATTCCTCCTCGAGCATCCGCCTGATGGAGAGGTTCGCCGGCACGTAGTGGCCGTAACGCATTGAAGCGTGAAACTCGGGTACGACGTGCAGGCCGATGATCTTCGCGTTGAGGGCTTTCGCGAAGGCAATGCCACGCTCGACGGCCTTCCGCGACAGCTCGGAGCCGTCGGTCGGCAACAGGATTTTGTATACGGGCGTCTCCATAGGACTCGACGCCACCCAATGAAACCGGCCCAACTGTCAAATCGGGGCGCCACCGGCGGCATAATGGCTGCAGCCAGCGTAGCGCTCAAGCATTCTTATAGACCACGCTGCCGTGTCCGACAAGCCCATCGCCAGCGAAATCGAGACTTGCTCCCGCAGCAGGCGCGTCGCACCGCCGCAGAGCGGAAATTCGCTTGCAAACGCTGACACGGGCTCGGTAAAGTCCGCGGTTGCTCGTCCCTTTGACTCGCGCACCCGGAGAACGATGACAACGATAGTCCAGGAGTTGGCCGCCTATGCCGCTCGATTGCGATATGAAGACCTGCCGGAGGCAGTCCTGCGGCAGGCAAAAATGCTGATCGCCGATACGGTGGGTTGCGCGCTCGGCGGCTACGCGGGCGAGCCGGCGCGCATCGCGCGCGATCTCGCGACGGATGTTACGAGCCGCACGCCCGCCACTGTGATGGTCAGCGGGCAGCGCACGACCCCGGATCTTGCGTCGTTCGCGAACGGGGTGATGATCCGCTTCCTCGACTTCAACGACGGCTATACGAGCACCGGCGAGTCGGGGCACCCGAGCGACAGCCTGGCCGCCGTGCTTACGCTGGCGGAGTCGATGAAGCGCAGCGGCAAAGACGTGCTCGTCGCAACGGTCCTTGCCTACGAAGTGTTCTGCCGCCTGTGCGATACCGTCGATTTGAAGCCGCTCGGCTGGGACCATGTGACCGTCGGCGGGATGGCGAGCGTTGCCGCCGCGTCGAAGCTGCTCGGGCTGTCGGAGCGGACGACCGCGGAGGCTTTCAATCTCGGGATCGCGCCCAATATCGCGCTCTATCAGACGCGGATCGGTCACGTCTCCATGTGGAAGGGCTGCGCCTACGCGAATGCGAGCCGCAACGCCGTTTTCGCCGCCATGCTCGCCGCGCGCGGCATGACCGGTCCGTCGCCCATCTTCGAAGGGGTGGGCGGTTATTTCAAGGCGGTGACACGCCAGCCCTTTGCCTTGCCGGCGCTCGGCGGGCGTGGGGAGCCGTTCAAGATCATGGAGTGCAGCATCAAGCGTTTTCCCCTGGGGCAGTATTCCCAGACGGTCGTGGAGGCGGCGCTGCAGGTGCGTGAAAAGATCCGTTCCCCTGACGAAATCGCCGAAGTGCGCATCGAGACCGTGAGCACCGCGATCCGTCTCATGGCCGGGGACCCGGACAAGTGGGAGCCGGAGACGCGCGAGACCGCCGATCACAGCATGCCCTACACAGTTGCCGTGGCCCTCATCCACGGAACGGTGGAAGCGCGGCATTTCGACGATGCGTGCCTGCACGACCCCGCGATTCGCGCGCTCACGCGCCGGATAAAAGCGCATGCTTCTGAGGAGGCGGATCGCCGCATGCCGCACGCGATGCTTTGCAGGCTCACGCTGATCACGCACGCCGGCACTGAGCACGCCGCGGTGGTGGAGCACCATAAGGGCCACCATCGCAACCCCATGTCCGAATCCGAGGTGGAAAACAAATTCCGAAAGCTCGCCCAGAACGTCCTCTCGCCGTCGCAGAGCGAGCGGCTGCTCGCGCAGTTGTGGAGGCTCGAAGACATGGCGGATGCCGGGGAAATCGTTCGACTCACCGTGACTTGAGGAATTTCGTACGAGGAGGAAACCCATGATGAAGCTCCCGGAGTCGTGCCGCGCGCAGACACTCTTTCTCGCTTTGGCTGCAATCGCCCCGTCCGGCGTGGCTCACGCGGCCGCTACGGAATATCCGTCCCGGCCGGTGCGGCTCGTGGTGCCTTTTGCCGCGGGCGGCGGCGCAGACACGCTCTCACGGATCATCGCGCCGAAGCTCGGCGACGCGATGGGACAGACATGGGTCGTCGACAACCGTGGCGGCGCGGCGGGCAATCTCGCTGCCGAAATCGTGGCGAATGCCGCGCCCGAGGGGCACACCGTTTTCATGGGTTTCAGCAGCGTGCTCACGGTCAATCCAAGCCTCTACAAGCTGCGCTGGAGCGTCGCCGATTTCCAGCCGGTTTCGCTGCTCGCAGCCGCGCAATACATCCTCGTCGTCAACCCGGGCGTGAAAGCGGGTACCGTGAAGGAATTGATCTCGCTCGCGAAGGAGAAGGCGGGCGCGCTCAACTACGCCTCCGCTGGTGTCGGAAGCCCGCTCCATCTTGCAGCCGAACTCTTCAAGAAACGCGCAGGCGTCGACATGGTGCATCTGCCGTACAAGGGAGGCGGGCCTGCAGCGGCGGCGGTGCTCGCGGGAGAGGCCCAGGTCATCTTCGGCAGCGTGGCGTCTTCCATGCCGCAGGTGAAGGCCGGGAGACTGAGGGCGCTCGCGACGACGGGCGCGAAACGCTCCAAGGTCGCGCCCGAGCTGCCCACGCTCGCCGAATCGGGATTTCCAGGGTTCGAGGTGACGTCGTGGTACGCCTTTCTCGTCCCCGAAAAGACGCCGGGCGGGATAGTGAAGCGATTGCAGGACGAGGCCGTTAAGGCGGTCGGGCTGGCAGACGTTCAAGAGGCGATGGCGAGGCAAGGGCTGGAGGTCGTGACGAGCACGCCCCAGGAACTCGCCCAGCAGATCAGGACGGAGACCGCGATGTGGGCGGACGTGATCAAGTCAGCCGGGATCCGAGCGGAATGAGAGGCTGCATTTTTTACGGCCCTCACCGGGTGTAGAGGCGCCGCAGCGACCGCACGTCGTCCAGCTGGTCAACGCTCCATAGCGCGGCCAGCAATTGCTCGCAGCGCCCCTTCCCGAGAACCGGCGCCATGAGATCGCGCGCCTTCTCCTCCTCTTCCTCGCGCGTGAGCGGGTTCTCGAAACTGCCTTTGGCCGCCATCGTCTGGTGCGTGAGCGTGCGGCCGTCCCTGAGCTTGACCTCCATGACGCAGCGCCAGCGACGCAGGGCGTCGGTCAGCTCCGGATCACCAACCGTTCTGATGCGCTGACGAAGCTCGAGTACGCGCGGGTCTCTCATCCGCTTGAAGTCGTGAGCGGAGCCAAAGCTCACTGTTCCGTCGAGCAGCATCACGGCAAGCAGGTGCTGGACCGAAATGTCGGGCATGTCGCGGTTGTTCACGATCTCGAGCTCTTTATCCGGCATGCGGGCGGTCAGTCGGACCACGTCCTCCGCGGTGAAGCCGTGCGCCTGCATGAGCTCGCGCAGCACGTGGAGAGGTCCCTGGATCGGCCCGCCGACCGGCCAGCGCTTGATTGCGGCACGCATGATCTCGAACTGCTCCCCGAGCGCGCGGGTGAGCGCGCCGCGATCCCCATCCTGCGCGAAGGTGTAGAAGAAGTCGCGCTCGCCGGAAAAGACGTCCTCGACGCCGGTAAAGCCGTGAGCAGCCATCAAGGCGGCCTGCGTCCCGTTGTGTGCCGGCATACCGCCCATGGCGTACGCCTTCTCGATATGCTCCGGATCGCGAAACATGGTGTACAGGCCCGCGGCCTGCTGCGCCGAGTAGGAGAGCATGTAGCGCACGCGTTGCGCATCGAGCTTGAGCAGCGTCCCGGCAGCCGCCGCCGCGCCGAAGAGCTGGCCGAATGCCCCCGCGTGATGACCGGAGCGCAGGAACCGCATCGGATCGAGCGCGAGCAGCAGGCGGGCGCAAATGTCATAGCCCAGGACGATCGCGCGCAGTACGGCTTTGCCAGGAAGGCGGTTTCGCTCGCCGATCGCAAGCGCTGCCGGCACGACGCTCGTGCCGGGATGCGTGAGGGAAGGAGGATGCGTGTCGTCCGTTTCGTCGGCATGCCCGAACATGCCGTTTGCGAGCGCGGCGTGCGCGGCGGACGTAACGATGCGCGTGCCTGCGAGGCCGGCCTCCGGCCTGCCGCCGAGCGTGCGCACGTACGGCATGACGGTCTGCCCGGGCAGCAGGCGCGAGCCGGAAATCATCGCCGCAAACGTATCGACAACATGAATCCTCGCGCGCTCGACCACCGTGCGCGGCAGCACCATGCGGGCAGCGCCGGCGATGTAACGGCTCAATTCCAGTGTCTGCTGCGAAACCTCCTGACGTGCGCGAGTCGCCATTGTTCTTCCTCGTTCTGCCCGCAATTGTTGACGATGCGAACGCGTGTTGCAACACTACGCAACCCGTCATTCCCACAACAGAACTGTGAAAATCACCGCCATCCATTCCGCGAGCGTGCCGCTCGCCTCCGCGATCCGCAACGCTTATATCGATTTTTCGAAGATGACGGCGAGCGTCGTCGCGCTCGTCACCGACGTGAAGCGCGACGGCAGGCGCGTCGTCGGTTATGGCTTCAATTCGAACGGCCGCTACGCGCAGAACGGATTGCTCGCCGAGCGCTTCATCCCGCGGTTGATGAGCGCGGATCCGCGCTCGCTCGTCACGGATGATGAGGCGAACCTCGATCCGCACCGCATCTGGGATTGCATGATGGCCAACGAAAAGCCCGGTGGCCACGGCGAACGGTCCGTTGCGGTCGGCGTCATCGACATGGCAGTGTGGGACGCGGTCGCCAAGATCGAGGGGAAGCCGCTCTACCGTGTGCTGGCCGAGCGCTACAACGACGGGCGTGCCGACGACCGCGTGTTCGTCTACGCCGCCGGAGGTTACTACTACCCGGGCAAGGACATCGGCGCGCTCAAGGACGAGATGAGGAAGTATTTCGATCTCGGGTATAGCGTCGTCAAGATGAAGATCGGCGGCGAATCGCTGGCGGAGGATCTGCGGCGCATCGAAGCAGTGATCGAAGTCGCGGGATCGGGCGACAAGGTCGCGGGCGACGCCAACGGCCGTTTCGATCTCGAAACGGCGTTGCAATACGCGAGAGCACTCGAGCCCTATGGACTTTACTGGTACGAAGAGGCAGGCGATCCGCTCGATTTCGCGCTGCAGGCCGAGCTTGCAAGAGAATACGGCAAGCCGCTCGCGACCGGGGAGAACCTGTTTTCGATGCAGGATGCCCGCAATCTCGTCCGCTACGGCGGCATGCGGCCCGACCGCGACTGGCTGCAATTCGACTGCGCGCTTTCCTATGGGCTCGTGGAGTATCTGCGAACGCTCTCGATGCTGAAGGAGAACGGCTGGTCACCGCGCCGCTGCATTCCTCACGGGGGGCACCAGATGTCCCTCAACATCGCGGCGGGGCTGGGGCTCGGCGGTAACGAATCGTATCCCGATGTCTTCCAGCCTTTTGGCGGGTTCGCCGACGATGCGCCCGTCACCGGCGGTCATGTCGGTTTGCCCGATATCCCGGGCATCGGCTTCGAGGCGAAGGCTAACCTTTACAAGGTGATGAAGGCCCTCGCGCGCTGAGACTCACGGACCGTCCGGGCGCACCGTCCCGCAATTCCAGCATGCCGTGAACTGGCCCTCGAGCGGTTCACCGCACGTCGGGCACGTCCACCGCTCTCCGCCGTGCTCGCGCGCGAGGGTGCCCTTGAGAAACGCGACGAGCAGCGCATCGGCGCGCTCGAATTGCGTATCGTCCACTATCCAGACCGAGCACAGGTCGACCGGCAGCTCGCCCCATCCGCTCGTCAGATACTCGCCGCGGACGCTCGCTTCGATGCCATGGGATTCGAGGAAGCCCTTGACGAGATGCGCTTCGGCGGCGTGCTTAGCGATGTGTACCTGTTTCACTGTGAGGGATGTCAGCGGCGTTGCGGTGCGGCCGGGCGCCGGTGCTGCGATAGAGCAACAGCGCGGCCAGGCCTCCACCGTAAACGACCGCCATTGCGAGCCAGCCGCCGTGCGCGATCGCGGCGTACCACGGCACGACGATCAGCGTAACGGGCCAGAGCAAAACGGCCCCGACGCCGGCGTAAAAGCCCCATTTGCCGGCGACGAATGCGGTGCACAAAAGGAGGCCCGAGACGGTGACCACGATCCCCATGGCGATGGCGATATCGCGCAGGTCGAACGCGCCTTTTGCGCCACCGCCCGGCGCTTCTGCTGCGGTCATCCGAGGCACGCGACCGACAGCACGCATCATGCGCGGCACGAGAAGCAGGTAAGCGGCAGCATACGCCCAGCAAGCGTATTCCAGCCAGCGGTAGGGCGTTTTCCCCAGCCAGTACGCGGCGATGGCGAGGGGAATCCCGCTCAGGACTGCCGCGGAGAACGCCGGTCGCTCGTCTACAACGATGCGCATGACGTGTGCAAGGAGAACGACGAAGACCGCGCCGAAGAGCAGATAGGGCCAGAGCGGGTGAGACCCGGCGAATGCGCCGGCGAGCAGCCAGGCGCTGATCGCGAGCAGCAATGCGCCGGCGGCCGCGCAGCCCTGAGAGAGACCCATTTGTTCTTCCCCTGTTTCGCTGCGGAGTATAAAGCAGACGGGGAAGTCTGGAAGCCTTGCGCTAGCCGAGCGCGCGGCACGCCCACTCGGCAGCGAGGAAGAGCGCCGGGTCTGCGCCGTGGGGTGCGACGAGCTGGATGCCGAGCACG
>CAMPGR010000126.1 GCA_946885605.1 uncultured Pseudomonadota bacterium | reverse complement strand
TCGCGGGCAACGACTTCATGTATTGGGAACTCATGCGCCGCGCGTGCGAACGCGGAATACGGGTCTTCGATTACGGGCGCAGCAAGCGCGGGACGGGCTCGTTCGACTTCAAGAAGAACTGGGGTTTCGAGCCGCAACTGCTGCACTACGAATACAAGCTGATTCGCGGCAAGCACATTCCGGACGTAAATCCCCTCAATCCGAAATACAGCCTGTTCATCAAGCTGTGGCAGCGCTTGCCGTTGCGCGTGGCCAATCTGATCGGCCCGCATATCGTCAAGAGCGTAGGTTAGGCGGATCGCCGCATGCCCGAGCCGGCGCTTTCCCGTTCCTTGCAGTCGCCGCCGAAGGACCCGCCTGCGGCATTATCCGTTGTCCCGGGCGCGCAGCCTCTCGCCGCGACCGGTTCGTCGCGCGCTTGGTGGTTAGCCACAGCGCTCGTTGTGAGCACGCTCTTCTGGATGCTCGCGTGGTATGGCGATACGGTCGCATCCGTCGTCCATATATGGATACGCTCGGAAACGTTTGCCCACGGCTTTCTCATTGTGCCCATCAGCGCATGGCTGATCTGGCGCCGCCGCCACGCCGTTATGGCGCTCGCGGCAACGCCGAGCGTGCTCGCGGTCGGTCTTCTGGTGTTGGCTGGATTGGGGTGGCTCCTTGGAGAGCTGGCGGAAGCGCGGGTCGTTCAGCAGTTCGCAGTAGCGACGATGATCCCGCTCGTTGTATGGGCGGCACTGGGCACGCGTGTCGCCTGGGTGCTGGCGTTTCCGCTTGCCTACCTGCTCTTTGCGGTTCCTTTCGGAGAGTTCCTGGAGCGTCCTCTGATGGAGCACACCGCGGACTTCACCGTCTCGGCACTGAGGCTGACCGGCATTCCGGTGTACCGGGAAGGCCAGCACTTCATGATCCCGAGCGGCAGCTGGTCGGTGGTTGAAGCGTGCAGCGGACTGCGTTACCTGATCGCTTCGTTGACGCTTGGAGTCCTGTACGCCTACCTCATGTACCGCAGCCTGGTGCGGCGTGCGATCTTCGTGCTCCTTTCCGTCGTCGTCCCCATCGTTGCCAATTGGCTGCGCGCGTACATGATCGTGATGATCGGGCATTTGAGCGACATGAAGTACGCGGCGGGCATCGATCATCTCATCTACGGCTGGCTCTTTTTCGGGGTGGTCATGCTGCTCCTCTTCTGGATCGGCTCGTTCTGGCGCGAAGATCTTCGAGTGCCTTCCGCGCCTCCACCGCAGCCACC
The DNA here is from genome assembly GCA_946885605.1 of uncultured Pseudomonadota bacterium. The sequence goes on along the minus strand of CAMPGR010000126.1, from coordinate 9,503 downwards.
ACTGATGCGGAATTTCCGGCTCGGCAATGTTCTGGGCGCGACACTCGTCATCGTCGGTATTGTGGCGGCCTGGCCGGTCATCGCCTCCCATATCGATCGCATAGAAGTCCCGCCGCGCGTAGCGCTCCACGCGCCGCAACCGTCCGCCGGCTGGCAGGCGGTTTCGCACCCGCTGAGCGACTGGGCGCCGCGCTACGTCAATCCTCGTGTATCGGTGAGACAGACTTATGAAAGAGGGGACTCGGCCGTCGAAATCTATATCGGCTATTACAACAACCAGCGGCAGGGCGCGCAGCTCATTACGTCCCAGAACATGCTCGTGACCAGCAACGACCGCTCCTGGCAAAACGTGGGAGAGAGCGGGCGCGCGCTGGATACTGACAGCCGGCAGCTGCCACTCGTGCAGACGCGGCTGCGCGGTGCATCGTCGCAGCTGCTGGTCTGGCGCTGGTACTGGGTGGACGGCCGTTACGTGGTGAATCCGTACTGGGCAAAACTGCTGCTCGCGAAATCGAAGCTGTTCGATCGGGCGGACGATGCTGCCGTAGTGATCGTGTCTACAAAGTTGGAAGAACCACCACGCGCTTCGAATACGACGCTAGGCGAGTTCGTAATCACATTCTTGCCGGAGATCACGAGGAGTCTCGAAAGTGCGCGCCGCCATTGAGTCGAGCACGCACGAGACGCGCGCGGACGAAAACGCGGCGCCGCTGGTCGCGCACGTCATTTATCGCCTCGATATAGGCGGACTGGAAAATGGTCTCGTCAATCTCATCAACCGGATTCCCGCCGACCGCTATCGCCACGCCATCATCTGTCTCACCGACCACTCGAATTTCAGGGATCGGCTCCAGCGGCCCGACGTCCCGGTATACAGTCTCCACAAGCCGCCGGGCCGCAGTTTCAGCATGCACCTCAAACTCTGGCGGCTACTTAAGGAGCTTCGCCCTCGCATCGTGCACACCCGAAACCTGCCGACGGTTGAAGCTGCGCTCACGGCCGCCACGGCCGGCGTGCCGGTGCGCATTCATGGGGAGCACGGCCGGGATGTGGGCGACCTTACCGGCAACAATCGCTGGTATCGATTCTGGCGAGCGATGTTCAGGCCTTTCGTGCATGAATACGTCGCTCTTTCTCGAGAGCTCGAGTGCTACCTTCGCGAGCGTATCGGCGTCCCTTCCGAGCGCATCACCCATCTCCATAACGGTGTAGATACCGAGACTTTTCGTCCTGCACGAGGCGGCCGCGAACCGTTGCCAATTGCGGGATTTGCGTCGGCCGATGCGTTCGTAATCGGTACAGTCGGGCGCATGGAAGCGGTGAAGGATCCCCTCAATCTCGCGCGGGCATTCGTAATGCTGACGAGTATGATCCCGGCAGGGGGACGACCGGTGCGGCTCGTCATGGCTGGAGACGGGGCGTTGCGTTCACAAGTGAACGATGTGCTCCGGCAGGCCGGCGTAGGCGAATCGGTTTGGCTTGCCGGCGAGCGCAGCGATGTGGCGGAGCTGATGCGCGGATTCGACGTCTTCGCTCTGCCCTCGCTGGGCGAAGGCATATCCAACACAGTGCTCGAAGCCATGGCGAGCGGGCTGCCGGTAGTCGCAACGGCGGTCGGCGGCAACCCGGAGCTCGTGCGTGACGGGTGCACCGGCCGCCTCGTGCCGAGCGCGGATCCGCGGGCCCTCGCGGAGGCGTTGCTGTTCTATTACCACAACGAAGCGGAATGCCGGCGGCAGGGGAGCGAAGCCCGTCTGACCGTCGAGCGCCACTTCAGCATGCAAGCGATGGTTGGGAACTACGTCGCGCTGTACGACAGGATGCTGAAGAAGCGTGGCGCGCCAGGGAGTACGAGATCGTGTGCGGAATCGTAGCCCTGTTCGATGGCCGCGGCCGCCGCGACATCGATCGCGGCCTCGTGGAACGGATGAACGAGTCGCAGCATCATCGCGGGCCGGATGAGGGCGGCGTGCACCTCGAACCCGGCATTGCACTCGGGCATCGCCGGCTCTCGATCATCGATCTTTCCACCGGGCAGCAGCCGCTCTACAACGAGGACCGCAGCGTCGCGGTGGTGTTCAACGGAGAGATCTACAACTTCCGGGAGCTCGTGCCGGAACTGCAGGCGCTGGGCCATGTGTTCCGCACGAAAAGCGATACCGAGGTCATCGTGCACGCCTGGGAAGCGTGGGGCGCCAATTGCGTTCGGCGCTTCCGCGGGATGTTCGCCTTCGCGCTCTGGGATAGCAATCTGCAGACTCTGTTCCTTGCGCGCGACCGCCTGGGCGTCAAGCCGCTGTTTTACAGCCAACTCGCCGATGGCATGTGGATCATCGGATCGGAGCTGAAATCGCTGCTGGTTCACCCGGGTCTCCAGCGCGAAATCGATCCGCTCGCAATCGAAGAGTACTTTGGCTACGGTTACATCCCGGACCCGCGCACCATCTTCAGGAACGTCTTCAAGCTCCCGCCAGCGTGCACGTTGACGATCGAACGCGGCAAGCGGGCGCCCGCGCCCCGCGAGTACTGGGACGTGCCGTTCAAGCCCGGGCCTCCCATCACGGAGCAGGAAGCGAGCGAGGAACTGATACGACGGCTTCAGGAGTCGGTGCAAATCCGGCTTATCTCCGAAGTGCCGCTGGGCGCTTTTCTCTCGGGCGGCGTCGATTCAAGCGCAGTCGTGGCGATGATGGCGGGGCTCTCCCCGGACCCGGTGAGCACCTGCTCGATTTCCTTCGGCGATGTGGCGTTCAACGAGTCGGTGTACGCGCAAGCGGTCGCATCGCGGTATGCCACCCGGCATTACGTCGAAGAGGTGGACCCGGACGACTTCAGCCTTGTCGATCGCCTTGCCGGGCTGTACGACGAACCGTATGCGGACAGTTCCGCGATGCCGACCTATCGCGTGTGCGAGCTGGCGCGGAAAAGGGTGACGGTGGCGTTGTCAGGCGACGGCGGCGACGAGAACTTCGGGGGCTATCGGCGTTACCGCTGGCATCTCAATGAAGAACGCGTGCGCTCGCTCCTGCCGCTGCAAGTGCGCCGGCCGGTATTCGGGCTGCTCGGCCAGATCTATCCCAAGGCGGATTGGGCGCCCCGTGTCCTGCGCGCGAAATCCACGTTCCAGGCGCTTGCGCGCAACTCTCTGGAAGCGTACTTCCACAGCGTTTCCATAATGCACGACGGGATGCGAGAGCAGCTATTCACGGATCGCTTTCGGCGTGAATTGCAGGGTTACGCTGCCGTCGAAGTGCTGCGCCGTCACGGGGCGCGCGCCCCTTCGGATCATCCGCTCTCGCTGATCCAATACCTCGATCTCAAAACCTATCTCGTGGGCGACATCAACACGAAAGTGGATCGCGCGAGCATGGCGCACTCGCTGGAGGTGCGCGAGCCGCTCATGGACCATCCGCTGGTGGAATGGCTGTCCGGGCTCCCTCCGGAGATGAAATTGCGCAACGGCGAGGGTAAGTGGCTATTGAAGAAAGCGCTCGCGCCGTACTTGCCGGACGACATACTCTACCGGCCCAAGATGGGCTTTTCGGTCCCGCTCATCCACTGGTTCCGCGGTCCGCTGCGGCAGACCGTCAGGTCGGCCGTGCTCGGGCCGGTGCTGGCCGACACCGGCTGGTTCAACGCTACCTACCTGAGACGCTTGGTGGACGACCATCAATCGGGCCGCCGGGATTACAGCGCGCCGCTGTGGACGCTTCTCATGTTCGAATCGTTCCTGCGCAACGTAATGGGTGCGTCCGTGGCGATGAGAACGGAGATGGCGGTCTGAAATGCGCATTCTCCATATCCTCGACCATTCCATTCCGCTGCAGAGCGGCTACGCATTCCGCACGCTCGCAATACTCAAAGAGCAGCGGTCGCTCGGCTGGGAGACTCTGCATATCACGAGTCCCAAGCAGGGCAAGACGGCCAACGAAGAGGAGCAGGTGGATGGCTGGCATTTCTACCGCACCCGGCCGCCCGGTGGAATTCTGGAAGGGCTGAGAGGGCTGGAGGAAGTCGAACTCATGGGAGAGATTGCGCACCGCATCGACGAAGTCGCGCGGCGGCATCGCCCGCATATCCTGCATGCGCACTCGCCGATACTCAACGCCATTCCTGCGCTGCGCGTCGGTCGCAGGCTGAACATCCCGGTCGTATACGAGGTGAGAGCGTCGTGGGAAGACGCAGCGGTGAACCACGGCACGGCGCGCCCAGGTGGGCTGCGCTATCGCCTGAGCCGGGGACTGGAGACGTGGACACTCAAACGCGCCGATGCTGTGACCACAATCTGCGAGGGGCTCAGAAAGGACATCGTCGCACGCGGCATTCCGGCGCAAAAGGTGAGCGTCGTTCCGAATGCGGTCGATATCGACCGGTTTAAGACCGCAGGCCAGCCGGATCGCGGCTTGCAAAGTGCATTGGGTCTCGACGGGGCGCTGGTGCTGGGCTTCATCGGGTCGTTTTATGCCTACGAAGGGCTTCCGATACTCCTCCGGGCGATGCCCGAGCTGCTCGCAGAAAACCCCTCCATCCGGGTACTGCTTGTAGGGGGAGGGCGGCAGGAGGAGGAACTGAAAAGGCTCGCCATCCAGCTCGGCATTGCAAAAGAGGTCGTATTCGCAGGCCGGGTACATCATGACGGCGTGCAGCGGTACTACGACCTCATCGATATCCTTGTGTACCCGCGCCTCTCCATGCGTCTCACCGAGCTCGTCACACCGCTCAAGCCGCTGGAAGCGATGGCGCAGGGCCGACTCGTCGCCGCATCCGACGTTGGCGGCCATCGTGAGTTGATTCGCCCCGGGGAGACGGGCGTGCTCTTTCCCGCGGGCGATCCCACGGCGCTGGCAAAAGCCGTGCGAGAACTCCTCGAGCAGCGCGAACGCTGGCCGAGCCTCAAGGCCGCAGCGCGGCGCTACGTGGAACAGGAACGCAATTGGAAGGACTGCGCCGCCCGCTATGCCGACGTGTACCGCAATCTCATGGAGCCGGCATGGCGCCCGTCAAAATCCTGACGTTCAGCAGGCTTTATCCTCAGCCGCAACGCCCAGGCTACGGCGTATTCGTGGAGACGCGGCTGCGCCAGCTGCTCAAGAGCGGCATGATCGAAAGCAAAGTGATGTCGCCGGTGCCGTGGTTCCCCTCGGTGAACCCGCGCTTCGGTGAATATGCGCTGCACGCCGCCGCACCGCGTGAAGAGATACGCCACGGCATTCACGTGCTGCGCCCGCGCTATCCCGCCATACCAAAAGTCGGAATGGCAGTTGCTCCTTTCGCGCTTGCGCTCGCTGTGGCGCCTGCGGTGAGCCGGCTCATCGCGAACGGCTACAACTTCGACGTGATCGACGCGCATTACTTTTATCCGGATGGGGTTGCAGCCGCGCTGATCGGAGAACGCTTCCGCAAGCCCTTCGTCATAACCGCACGCGGAAGCGACCTCAATCTCCTTCCTCGCTACGCTGTGCCGCGCCGCCTCATTCGCTGGGCTGCGCGCCGCGCGCATGCCGTTATCACGGTGAGCGAGGCGTTGAAGAAAACCGCGATAGATCTTGGAATCGATCCCGAAAAGCTCACCGTGCTGCGCAACGGTGTCGATACCGATTTTTTTCGCCCGGCGGATAGGGACGCGACCCGCAAGGCGCACGGCTTGTCCGGTTTGGTGCTGTTGAGTGTGGGGAACCTGGTACCGCTCAAGTCTCACCACCTCGTGATCGAGGCGCTGGCACTGCTGCCCGACGCGCAATTGCTGATTGCGGGCGCGGGTGCCGAGCAGCAGCGGCTCCAGGAACATTCCAGGCAGCTCGGAGTATCGGCCCGCGTGCGCTTTCTCGGTCCGCTTCCGCAGGAGCGGCTGATCGAGTATTACAGCGCGGCCGATGTTCTCGTGCTCGCTTCCTTCAGCGAGGGCTGGCCCAACGTGCTGCTCGAATCGCTTGCTTGCGACACCCCGGTCATCGCTAGCGATGTCGGAGGCTGCGCGGAAGTCGTCGCGTCGGACGAAGCAGGCGTTCTCCTGCAAGAGCGCACCCCCGAGGCTATCGCCCGATCGGTGCGAGAGCTTGTGTCGCGGAACCGGCCGCCACACGCTGCGCGGTGCTACGCCCAGCGCTTCAGCTGGACGGCGACAACGAATGGCCAGCTCGAAATCCTGAGCCGCGCAGCGCGCGGCGCTTCGTCGCCCGCGCCGGCGACGCTCAGTCACACATAGCGGAAAGCGCCATGTGCGGCATATTCGGTGTCTTGCAGCTCGACGGGCGCCCGGCGGAGCCGGAAGTCCTGAAGTCCATGGCGCGCGCCACGGTGCATCGGGGCCCCGACGACGAAGGCATTCATGCTGACGGTGCGTGCGCGATAGGTATGCGCCGGTTGTCGATCATCGACCTCGCGGGCGGGCACCAGCCTCTCAGCAACAGCGAAGGCACGCTGTGGCTCGTGTGCAATGGCGAGATCTACAACTTCAGGGAGCTGCGCAAGGAGCTCGAGGCGCTCGGCCATCGCTTCAGGACCAGGTCGGACAGCGAGGTCATCATTCACTGCTACGCCGAGTACGGTGACGACTTCATCCACCGCCTGAACGGCATGTTCGCTTTCGCCCTGTGGGACGCCCCACGCCGCCGCCTCGTGGTAGGACGGGACCGGCTCGGGATCAAGCCGATCTATGTGCTGCAGGAGCGCGAGCGCATTGCGTTTGCATCCGAGGCGAAGGCCCTGCTCGCGCTTCCGGGCGTGCGCGCCGAAATCGATCCCACCGCGCTGTACTCGTACCTGAACCTCGGTTACGTTGCGGCGCCGCGCTCGATCTTCCGCGGCATTGAGAAACTGCCTCCGGCCAGTCTGCTCATCGTCGAGGGTAGCCGGATCGAGCGCCGTCGTTACTGGCGATTGCCGGCAGAGGTGGAGCGCCTTCCCGAAGCGGAATGGGTTGAACGCGTGCGCACGCGTATCGACGAGTCGGTTCGCATGCAGATGGTGAGCGACGTCCCGATCGGCGCGTTCCTTTCAGGCGGGATCGATTCCAGCACCGTGGTGGGATGCATGGCGCGACACAGCGATCGGCCGATACGCACTTACGCAATTGGTTTTGAGGGCGCCGGGGCGGAGGCCTATTACAACGAATTGCCCTATGCTCGTCGCGTGGCGGAGCTCTTTGGCACCGAGCATCAAGAAATCGTCGTGAAGCCGGATGTGGTCGCGCTTCTGCCGCATCTGCTTTGGCACATGGACGAGCCGCTGTGCGATACGGCTTTCATCACGACGTATCTCGTGTCGCAGTTCGCCCGACGCGATGTAACGGTGATCCTGTCCGGCGTCGGCGGAGACGAGCTCTTTGGCGGCTACCGGCGCTATCTCGGGAATCATTACCACGCTTACTTCGAGCGGCTGCCACGATGGATGAGGCGCACCGCGAGGGCGTTCGGCGAGCGGCTTCCGAGCGACCGCCATTCGCCGCTGTTGAACCTCTCTCGGCTTACGAAGGCGTTTCTCAAGTCTGCCGACCTTTCTTTCGAGGAACGCTATCGCACCTATGTGGAAGTGTTTCCGCTGGCAGAGCCGGCAAAGCTCCTTCGAGTGAACGGCGTCGCGCGCAGCGACATGGTGGCTGACGCGTTTGCCCAGGCGGGCGGCGACGACCCACTCAACCGGATGCTTGCTGTAGATGCGGAAACGCAGCTTCCCGACGACCTTCTCATGCTCACCGACAAGATGAGCATGGCGGTTTCTCTCGAATGCCGCGTCCCGCTGCTCGACCATGAACTGGTCGAACTGGCCGCCCGCATTCCGCATGACATAAAGGTTCGGGGCGGCCGTCTTAAACATGCCATGAAGGAAGCGGTGTCAGGCCTGCTGCCGGGCGATATTCTCGATCGGGAAAAGCGCGGTTTCGGCACGCCGATGGGCGCGTGGCTGAAGGGCAGCCTCGCTCCGCTCGTTCGAAATCTGCTCTCCCAGCCAGCAGTGGAGGCGCGCCAGCTCTTTCACTATCCTGCCGTGGCGGACTTGATCGCACTGCACGAGGCGAGCCGCATCGATGGCACCGACCGGCTTCTGTCGCTTATGAATCTGGAAATCTGGTCACGCCTGTACATCGACGGCCGTTCACCCGAAGACGTGACGGCAGAACTCAGGACGATACTTGCATGAAGATACTCTACGTCTGCCATCGTTTTCCGTACCCGCCCAAGCGCGGCGGCAAGATTCGGCCGTTCAATATGATCAAGCACCTCACTGCTTCGGGGCATGAGGTGTCGGTCGCCTCACTCGCGCGAAGCCAGCAGGAAGCGGAGGAGGGCGCCGGGATTGCGCCTTACTGCAAGCGCTTCGAGGTGGCCCTCGTAAGTAATCCGATCCAGCTCGCTCGCATGGTGACACGGTTGCCAACGCTCAGGCCTTCGTCGTTCGGCTTTTTCTATTCCCCCAGGTTGGCGCGCCGGGTGCGGGAGTGGCTCGCTTCCGAGCGCTTCGATCTCATATTCGTCCATTGCTCGTCCGCGGCGCCGTACGTGGAGCACGTTCGCGGCATCCGCAAAATCCTCGACTTCGGCGATATGGACTCGCAGAAGTGGCTCGAGTACGTGCACTACAAGCCATTTCCCGTTTCGTCCGGCTACTGGCTGGAGGGAAAGAAAATGGTGCGCGAAGAGAAGCGCCTGGCGCGCCTATTCGACATGTGCACGGCCACGACCCGCGCTGAATGGGAAACACTCGAAGGATACGGGACGGGGGTTGCGAGCGACTGGTTTCCCAATGGCGTCGATCACACCTATTTCGCGCCCGACGGCAGGGGCTACGATGGGGATACGATCTGCTTTGTAGGGCGCATGGATTATTACCCCAACCAGGAGTGCATGCGTGATTTCTGCGCCAACGTCTTGCCGCGCATCCAGGCGCGTCGGCCGAAGACGAAGCTGCGCATCATCGGCGCCGATCCTTCTCCTGCCATCCGGAAACTGGGCGAGCTTCCCGGCGTGACGGTAACCGGATCCGTCCCGGATGTGCGTCCCTATTTAAATCGTTCCGCGCTGATGGTCGCACCACTCAATATCGCTCGGGGCACGCAGAACAAGATCCTCGAGGCCATGGCCTCAGGCGTTCCCGTGGTCACCAGCGCGGTGGCCGCGGGCGGCGTGGATGCCTTGCGGGAAGAGCATTTCCTGGTAGCGAACACGCATGAGGAGCACGCCGCGGCCGTACTGCGCATTCTGGAGAACCCTGCAGAACGCGAGCGGCTTGCTCTCGCGGGCCGCGCTCGCATGTTGTCGCATCACGATTGGTCTCGATCGATGCAACGGCTGGATCGCATAATAGAACGCTGCGTCGGAGCGCATCGCGGAGACACAATAGCTGCAGGAAAGGCAAGCTTCGAGGGCGCCTTTCCCCATTAGCTGAATCGAACAGAAGAATACAGGGAGGCAACCATGCTTCGTGGCAGGCGAGTCGGGGTCGCTGTACTCGGTGCGGGTTTGGCTGGCGTCGCCACGGCGCTGGAATTGGCGCGGCGCGGAACG
>CAMPGR010000125.1 GCA_946885605.1 uncultured Pseudomonadota bacterium | reverse complement strand
ACATCCCGTACAAGGGCAGCGCGCTCGTCACGAACGCCCTCCTCTCGGGCGAAGTCATGACCGCTTTCACCAATCCGATTTCCTCGCTCCCGCACGTCAAAGCGGGACGCCTCCGAAATCTCGGCGTCACGAGCGCGCAGCGCTGGCCGCTCCTGCCCGAGTACCCGACGCTCGCCGAGTCGGGCGTTCCAGGTTACGAAACGCTCATCTGGAACGGCATGGTGGTGCGCACCGGGACGCCTGCCTCGATCAGCGAGCGCCTGCACAGGGAACTCGTGAGCGCGATCAACGCGCCGGATGTCGTCAAACACCTCGCATCCGACGGATCGCGACCGATGGTGCAGAGCCCCGAGGAATTCGGTGCGTTTCTCCGTAACGAAGTCGCGAAGTGGGACAGGGTTGCGCGCGCTGCAGGCCTCCGCAAGGATTGAGTTCGCAGCGCTATCACTCCGCGCGAATGTTGTTCTCGCGGATCACCTTGCCCCAGCGCGTGTGCTCCTGCTGGATGAAGGCCGAGAACTCCTCGGGCGTGCTTCCTACGGGATCCGACCCCATTGCAACGAGCTTTTCGCGGACGTCCGGTGCGTTGAGCGCCTTCACGACCTCGGCGTGAATCTTGTCGATGATCGCGCGCGGGGTCTTCGCCGGCGCAAACATGCCGTTCCACGACGTCGCTTCATAACCCGCAACACCGACTTCGGCGAGCGTCGGCACGTTGGGCACTGCCTTGGCGCGCCTGGCGCTCGTCACCGCGATCGCTTTCAGGCGGCCGGCATTCACATGCGGGAGCACCGCAAGGATATTGGTGAAGCCGAGCTGCACCTCCCCGCCCAGGATAGCGAGCACGGCCGGACCGCTTCCTTTGTAAGGCACATGGGTCATCGTGACCTTCGCGATGGACTGAAACAGTTCCGCGGCAAGATGGCCTGACCCGCCTGTGCCGGAGGAGGAGTAGTTGAGCTTGTCAGGCTGCGCCTTCGCGGCCGCAATCAACTCTTTCACCGAACTGATCGGCACCGAGGGATGCAGCACCACCAGCATCGCCTGGCCGCTCGTCTGTGTAATCGGCACGAGATCCTTGATCGGGTCGTACGGGACCTTGTTGACGTTCGGGCTGATCGCTATCGAGCCGCTGGTCCCCATGAGCAGCGTGTAGCCATCCGGCACCGCTTTCACGGCGAGCTCAGTGCCGATCGCGGCCGCCGCGCCGGGACGGTTATCGACGACGATCTGCTTGCCCCACGCATCGGCGAGCTTGGCGCCGATGAGCCGCGCCACCACGCCGGAGCCGCCGCCGGGCGCGTACGGATCGATGAGGCGAACCGGACGATTCGGATAATTCTGCGCTTCGGATGCTGCCGAATCCGCTGCGCGCACGGGTTGGGCAACGTAGAACGCGCTGCACGCCACCGCAGCGGTCAGTATCGTCCGCATCAGCGCGGGCCGGGACAATTCGCACAAATACTTCACACACTGTGATTCCAACTCGTTCTCCTTTTATGCGCACGACAAGGCCGCGCACGGCCAGCGCGATGATACACTCTGCCGATGAAATCTTGAATGAGCTCCCTCTCCAGAACATCGCGAACACATTCCACAAAATGAACGATCTCAATCGCCTGACCGCGAGCGAAGCTGCACGTCGCATCGCGGCCGGCAAGCTCTCTTCCGAAGAATTGGTCGCCGCATGTCTCGAACGCATTCGCAAGCGCGACGGTGAGGTGCAGGCGTGGGTGCATTGCGATCCGGACGCGGCACTCGCACAGGCTCGCGCGATCGACAAGGCAGGTTCGCGCGGCACGCTCGCCGGCATACCGGTCGGCTCCAAGGATGTGATCGACACAGCGGACATGCCGACCGCGTACAACTCCGCGATCTACCGCGGCTACCGCCCGCGCACCGATGCAGCGTGCGTGGCGCTCGTGCGCCGCGCGGGAGGAATCATCCTTGGAAAGACGGTGACGACCGAATTCGCCTCGCGCAGTCCCGGCCCAACGCGCAATCCCCACAATCTCGCCCATTCGCCCGGCGGCTCATCGAGCGGCTCTGCCGCCGCCGTCGCAGATTTCATGGTGCCGCTCGCTTTCGGCACGCAGACCGGCGGCTCCACGATCCGGCCCGCGTCGTATTGCGGCATCGTCGGCTACAAGCCAAGCTTCGGCACGATCAACCGCGCCGGCCTCAAGCCGCTCGCCGAGTCGCTCGACACGATAGGCGTGATGGCACGCAGCGTCGAGGATTGCGCGCTGCTCGTGCACGCGGTGTCAGGCCGCGCGCTGCCCGATTTTTCAAGCCCGCTGCCGCAGCCGCCTCGCATCGGTCTTCACCGCACCTCGCGCTGGAAAGACGCAAGCCCCGAAGCTCAGCGCGCACTGGAGGAAGCGGCGAGTGCGTTGGCGAAGCACGGCGCGCGTGTCCGCGAGCTGAACCTGCCTGCCGATTTCGACAGACTCTACGACGAGCAGAAGCTGATCATGAACTTCGAAGCCGCGCGCGCGCTTGCACCGGAGTACCTCGACCACCGGAACCTGCTGAGCGCACACATGCAGAAGATGATTCCCGAGTACGCAGCGATGGGACGCGAACCGTACGCGTCGGCCATGCGCCATGTGCGCGAGTGCCGCACCGTGTTCGCGAATGTTTTTTCGGACGTCGATGTACTGCTCACGCCGAGCGCTCCGGGTCAAGCACCCGAGGGCATCCAGGAAACCGGCAGTTCGGTCTTTAACCGCAACTGGACATTGCTCGGCGTGCCGTGCGTGACGATTCCCGCCGGGCGCGGGGCCAAGGGCCTGCCGCTCGGCGTGCAGTTCGTCGGCGCCTATGACGACGACGAGCGCGTACTGCGCTGCGCCGACTGGGCGCGCGCCGCACTCGATTGAAATAACCTCCACCAGTTACCCATGACTCGCATCGCTTCGCTTCTCCTTACCGCGTTTTTCTTTCTGCCTTTCACCGCCGGGCATGCTGCGGATGCGTATCCCACCAAGCCGCTGCGCATTGTCGTCACCTTTCCTGCTGGAGGCCCGAGCGACGTGGTGGTGCGCCTCATTACGCAGCGCCTGACCGACCAATGGGGTCATCCGTTCATCATCGATAACCGGGGCGGCGCGGGCGGTATCGTCGGGACGGAGATCGTGGCACGCGCCGCGCCCGACGGATATACGTTCCTCGTCGGCACAGCGGGCGGCATGACGATCAACCCCGCAATGCATTCAAAACTCTCGTACGACCCCTTCCGCGATTTCTCACCGGTCGGCATGTTGGTCGTGAATCCCCAGATTCTGGTTGCGCATCCGTGGGTGCAGGCGAAGACCGTCAAGGAATTGGTCGCGCTCGCAAAAGAGAAGCCCGGACGGCTCAATTTCGCCTCCGCCGGTTCCGGTACGGCGACACACCTGGGGCTGGAGCTGCTCAAGCTCACAACCGGCATGCAGGCTGTGCACGTGCCGTACAAAGGAGGCGCGCCGGCCGTCACGGATCTCATCGGCGGCCAGGTGCACCTGCTCTGGGTCAGCATCCCCTCGGTGCTGCCGCATGTGAAGGCCTCCCGCCTGCGGGCAATCGCGGTGAGCACGGCAAAACGCTCTGCTTCGGCGCCCGAGATACCGACGGTCGCGGAGTCCGGCTATCCGGGATTCGAGTATTCCAACTGGAATGCGCTCTTCGTGCCCGCCAAGACACCACAGGCTTATATAGCAAAGGTCAATGCAGCAGTGGTGAAGGCGCTGAAGGATCCGGATATCGCGCAACGGTTGTCCGCGCAAGGCGCCGATCCAGCGCCCGGCACGCCGCAGGAGCTTGCCGGTTACATGCGTACCGACCATGAACGCTGGAAGAAGGTTATCGCCACGGCGGGTATCAAGCCGCAGTAAGCCAGTCACACTGTCGAGGAGGAGAAATGAAAGCTACAGCACTTCTGCTTTGCACCGTTGCGAGCTTTGTCGTCGGGCCGGGCGCGTGGGCGCAGGCGTATCCATCGAAGGCCGTGAGGCTGATCTCGCCGTATCCGCCCGGCGGCGGAACGGACGCGACCGCGCGGATCATCGCCGAGGCGCTCGGCGAGCAGATGGGCCAGCAGGTCGTGGTCGATAGCCGCGCAGGTGCAAGCGGCCGCATCGGCACCGAGATCGCGTCCAAGGCCGCGCCGGACGGCTACACCATCGTGCTCGGCAACGTCGCGCCGCTCGCCATCCTGCCCGCGGCGATCGCGAAGCTGCCGTACGACCCCATCAAAGGCTTCAACCCGGTGAGCTTGATCGCGACGTCCGATTACGTGCTCACCGTGCATCCGTCGCTCCCCGCGCGTTCGCTCAAGGAGCTGCTCGCGCTCGCGCGCTCGAAGCCCGGCGAGCTGACCTACGCGTCGAGTGGAAATCTCGGCGCTCCGCATCTCGCGGGCGAGCTCATCAACCAGCTCGCCAAGGTGAAGCTGCTCCATGTGCCGTACAAGGGAAACGGCCCCGCCGCGGTTGCCGTAATGACAGGCGAAAGCACGATGATGTTCGGCAGCGGTCCTTCGGTCGTCCCGCACATCAAGACCGGCAGGATGCGCGCACTCGCGACGACCGGAAAGAAGCGCTCCATGTCCGATCTTCCGGCTGTGAACGAGGTGCTGCCCGGCTATGACGTCACGCAGTGGTACGGCATCCTCGTCCCCGCCGGCGTGCCGAAGGACATTATCGATCGCCTCCACAAGGAAATCGCACGCGCGATCGCGAATCCCAAAGTCGCGCAGCGCTTCGTCAATCTCGGCACCCAGCCGGTCTCGAACACGCCGGAGCAATTCGCCGCATTCATCAAGGCGGAAACCGACAAGTGGGGCAAGGTCATCCGCTCCGCGAACATTACAGCGGATTAGTGAATGCCGCGCTAACGCGATGACTGACGTGTAAGCGGGGCAACAGGGTGAGTGAGGCGCAAGACGAATTCGAGTTTTTTCTGAAGAAGCCGTGGTCGGACGGGCTTCCCGTCGTCACGCCCACCGAAGAGCGCGTCCGGTGGATGCTGCAGGGCACGCGCCGCGACCCGGAAGAACCGGTCGGTAGAATTCCGCCGGCGATGACGCGCGCCACGGTCCGTACCGTTGCGATCCACGCGTTGATGGCGGGCTGCAGTCCGGAATATCTGCCGGTCGTGCTCGGCGGGATTCGACTGATGCTGCGCGAGGAGTTCAACCTGAACGGAGTGCAGGGCACGATGCACGGCGTGGCGCCGCTCATGATCGTGAACGGCCCCTACGCCGCGAAGATCGGCCTGCACGGCGGCAACGGCTGTTTCGGCCCCGGTTTTCGTGCGAATGCGTCGATCGGAAGAGCGATCCGATTGATGCTGATGAATCTCGGAGGCGGCATTCCGGGGGTCGGTTCTGCAACGGTCTTCGCGACGCCGCTTCGCTATACCGCCTGTATTGCCGAAAACGCCGAGTGCACTCCGTGGGAAACCCTCGCGGTATCGCGCGGCTACTCGCCGGACGAAGACGTCATCGCTTGCGTCATGGTGGAAAGCCCGCGCCTCTGCTACGACGACGCGAGCGAGGACCCGGAGCCGCTGCTCGCCGGCATCGCGGATTCCATGACGGCGATGGGATCGTGGAACATGCACGTGCGCTCGGACATGGTGGTGGCGATGAGTCCCGAGCACGCCTCGATTTGCGCCAAGGCAGGGATGTCGCGCGCGGACGTGCATCGCCGCCTCGTCGAAATCGCGGGACGCAAGGTCGGCGAACTCAAGCGCGGCGGCAATTGGCGGCGCGAGCGGGCGCTCAAGATGAACGTCGATCCGGACGACGACGAGCGGTTCGTGCCGGCGATCAAGGATCCGCGCGACCTGCATTTGATCGTCGCAGGCGGCTGGGGCCCGCTCACCGCGATTTGTCACGGCTGGGGCGGCGGCAGCCGCGCGGTGCACGGGAAGTACGAGACCTGATCCGTCATTCCGGGCAAGCGCAGTGCCGGCGACCCGGAATCCAGCGCATTTTTTCTGGATTCCAGCTTTCGCTGGAAAGACGAAGTAGCGATGGCATTACGGAGGCATCAGGCAATGCGAGCCGCAGGGAGAAATAGAGTTGGCTGAGGCAGAAGACGAATTCGAATTCTTTCTGAACAAGCAGTGGTCCGACGGCCTGCCGGTCGTGACGCCCACCGAGGAACGCGTGCAGTGGATGCTCAAAGGCACACGCCGCGATCCGGACGAAATCATCGGCCGCATTCCGCCGGCGATGGTGAACGCCACGGTGCGCACCGTCGGGATTCACGCGCTGATGGCGGGCTGCAAGCCGGAGTACCTTCCCGTTGTACTCGGCGCGATGCAGCTCATGCTGCGCGACGAATTCAACATGAACGGCGTGCAGGGCACGATGCATGGCGTGGCGCCGCTCATGATCGTGAACGGCCCCTACGCCGCGAAGATCGGGCTGCACGGCGGGAACGGCTGCTTCGGGCCGGGCTTCCGCGCCAACGCGTCGATCGGCCGCGCGATCCGCCTCATGATGCTGAATCTCGGCGGCGGCATTCCCGGCGTCGCTTCCGCCACGATATTCGCAACGCCGATGCGCTACACTGCCTGCATCACCGAGAACACCGAGCGCAGCCCGTGGGAAACGATCGCGGTTTCACGCGGCTACGCTGCCGACGACGATGTCATCACGTGCGTCATGGTGGAGAGCCCGCGCCTTTGCTTCGACGACGTGAGCCAGGAGCCGCAGCGACTCCTCGCGGGCATCGCAAGCTCGATGGCGGACATCTGCTCGTGGAACATGCACGCGCGTTCCGACATGGTGATTGCGATGGGCCCGCAGCACGCGGCGATCTGCGCGAAGGCCGGCATGAGCCGCCCCGACGTCCATCGCACGTTGTTCGAAACCGCCGGGCGCAAGGTGCGCGAGTTGAAGATCGGCGGCAACTGGCGGCGCGAGCGTGCGCTCGCGTTCCCCATCAAGGTCGATCCGGATGACGACGAGTTCTTTATCCCGGCCATCAAGCTGCCGGAGGACTTGCACTTGATCGTCGCCGGGGGTTGGGGCCCATGCACGGCGATCTGCCACGGCTGGAGCGGCGGAAGCCGCGCGGTGCACGGCAAGTACGAAGTGTGACGGGGACTGACAAACGTTGATCGCGGAAAGGAGAAAAGGAGTGGCAAGTGAACCGAAATTCATAGACCCCACTGCAGGCGGCGACGAGGCAAAAATCCTCCGTGCCCCGCGGCCCATGGACCTCGCGGGGAAAGTGGTCGGCCTGCTCGACAACACCAAGGAACAGGCCGACATCATCCTCACCACGCTCGGCGAGGCGCTGCGCGAGCGTTACGGAGTCGCGCGCGTCGTGATCCGCCGCAAGGAGCACTACTCCAAGCCCGCGACGCCCGCCCTGATCGACGAAATGGCGAAGGAGGTGCAGGTCGCGATCGCGGCCGTCGGCGGATGAGGGTCGTGCACGTTGTGCAGTGTGCACGACACCGTCGAATTCGAGAAACGCGGCATACCGGCAACCGTCGTCATCACCCAGGCATTCCGCAATGCCGCTGAGTTCCAGTTCCGCGGGCGCGGCATGGAGGGCCATCCCTATGTCGAGCTGCCGCATCCGATCAGCAATCTCAAGCCCGGCGAGATGAAGGCGCTCACGCTGCGCCACGTCGAGGAAGTGGTGCGCCAGTTGACGGCGTAACCCGGCATCGCAGTGTCGACACGGGAGTTGCGCGACCTGAACGCATAGCGGAGCGACTGCGCGCTTTTTGCGCCGATTCGTGAAGCCGTTCACAGCGGTTTTCCGCCGCATCGCAGATGATGCGCCTCCGCGTACGCCACCGCATGGCGGGTGAGGGAGACGAGAATGAAGAAGAATCGCGGAATAACGAGAATAGCGGCAGCGATCGCGCTCGTTCTGAGCGCATCGACGGCGGGAGCGGGCGACATCGCCACCGCGATCGGCGGGGGCGTCGGCGCTGCGGGAGGCGCAGCCGTGGGGCAGGCAGTCGGAGGGAAAACAGGGGCCTTGGTGGGCGGCGCGGTAGGCGGGGCGGTCGGTGGAGCCGCAACAACCCAGGGGGAAGGCAAGACGGGCGCGATGGTGGGCGGTGCATTAGGGGGCGCCGCCGGCGCCGCAGTCGGGCAGTCGGTGGGCGGGAAGTCAGGCGCCGTGGTAGGTGCCGGCGCGGGGGGTGCAGCCGGCGCGGTGATCGGCAAGAACGTAAGCGAGGGCGGGACTGGCACAGCGCCTCGCGCGTCAGCGTCCCGCGGCGGTTCCGTGGCGTACCCGGCGCAACCGCGCGTCGTGGTGAGCACCGGGTTCGATGACTACGACGAGCATTGCGGCAAGAAGAGGAAACACAAGCACCATCGCGGCAAGGGCCACGCGAAAGGCCACTACAAGTGCTGACGGCATAGGCTGAAGGGGAAAAGGGAGGGGAAAGGCCCGCGCGAGCGGGCCTTTTCTTTTGAGCGTGTTCCGCCCGATGATCCCGATCCAGTGCTCTTCATCCGGGAACCGGCATGCGATAGTCGTCCGCGATAGCTCCAAACCGGCGATTGTCGCTCCGACCCTGCCCGCGTAAGCTACGCCCTCCACTGTCGAAGGAGGAGCGGCATGAAAGTAGATCCGGAGCGCATCCGGTGCATCGACCCGCTGGTACATCCCCAGTATCCCTTCAACGAAGCGCCGCGCACGCCGGAACGCTCCGAGCCGCGCTACGCGAGCATCGCCGACTACGAAGCGCGCATTCCGCTGCGTGACGGCATCAGGCTCGCCGCGGATGTGATCCGCCCCTCGGCGCGGGGAATGAAATTTCCGGCGCTCGTCACGACCTCCGTATACACGCGCCAGCTCCAGCGCAGCGTCATCGCGCTCGGGCAGAACGAGGCGGGCGTCTCCGAGTTCTGGGTGCCGCGCGGCTACGCGCACGTGATCGTGGACGTACGCGGCTGCAACGATTCGGAAGGCGAGTACGACCTCTTCGGCCCGCAGGAGCAGCAGGATCTCCACGACATCATCGAGTGGGTGGCGGCGCAGCCGTGGTGCGACGGCAACGTCGGCATGAGCGGCATCTCGTACATGGGGCGGACACAGCTTTTCGCCGCCGAGCAGCAGCCGCCGCATCTCAAAGCCATCTTCCCGTACGACGCCTCGTGCGACTTCTATCGCGACGCGTGCTTCCACGGCGGCATCCCCACCAACTTCACGACGCACTGGACCGCGTTCGTGATGAATCTCAACATGACTTCGGGCCGCAATCCCAGCGTGGACAAGCTGAAAGAAAAGCTCGAGATCATGTACAGCCACAAGTACCCGTTCGACTGCACCTGGTACCAGGAACGCTCGGCGGGCCAGCGGCTCGATCGCGTACAAGTGCCGGCGTATTTCGGCTCGGGTTGGTACATGAACGAGCTGCATCTCAAGGGCGCGTTCGAAGGCTACAACGGCACCGGCGACATTCCGAAGCGCATGATGGTCGGGCCGCGCCCCTGGCCGCTCCGCCCGTGGGCGGGGTATCACTACGAGATGCTGCGCTGGTACGACCACTGGCTGAAAGGCATGGATACGCGCGTCATGGAGGGCCCGCCGATCCAGCTCTACGTGCAGGGCGAAGACGCCTGGCGCTCGGAGAACGAATGGCCTCTCGAGCGCACGCAGTGGCGCAAGCTCTATCTCGGTGGATCACCGAACGGGCACGAAGGCGCGCTGCTCGATTCAGCGGGTAGCGAACAGACGCGCAGGCTCGATTTCGATCCGGCGAGCCAGGACGCGCACTATGGCAAGCCGCACCTCGTCTATCGCACCGAGCCGATGACGAAGGAAATGGAGCTGACGGGGCCGATGGCGCTCTATCTGCAGGCGGGTTCCACTGCGCGCGATACCGACTGGCTGGTTTCCGTAGGCGATGAAGGACCGGACGGCAAAGTGCGCGAGTTGTGCAAAGGGTGGCTCCGCGCCTCGCACCGGAAGATCGATCCCGCACGCTCGACGCCCGCCAAGCCATACCACCCGCATCTCACCGCGGAATACATGGAGGCCGGCGCGGTGTACGAATTCCCGATCGAAATCTGGCCGGTGTGCAACGTCTTCAAGCCGGGGCATCGGCTACGGCTCGAGATTGCGAATTCGGATTCGATCATCGCGGCGAACGGCAGGCCGCACGTGACGATACGCGAGAAGGCGACGAATACGGTGTACGAAGGCGGGAAGAAACCGTCGCGGCTCGTCGTGCCCGTCATTCCGCGTTAGAGGTTCGGGGTCTGACCCCATCTATTCCCAACTACTGCGGCTTGATTCCCGCCACCACGGCGACCTTCTTCCACTTCTCGACCTCGCGCCGCACGCGCTCGGCGAACTCCTCCGGCGGCATCCCGCCCGGCTCGCCGCCGATCTCCAGCATGCGCTTCCTGACGTCCGGCAACTGAAGCACGGCGGCCACGTCTTCGCGCACGCGATTCACGATCTCGCGCGGCGTGCCTCTCGGCGCAAAGAGTCCGAACCACGCATCGGCGTCGAAGCCCGGAACATCTTTTGAAATGACGGGCGCTTCGGGAAATGCCCGCGACGGCGAGGTCACGCCGAGTATCCGCGCCCGCCCCGCGCGCACCGCGCCCTGCATCGAACTCACGGCGCCGATCGCCAGCGTCACGTGCCCGCCCATGAGATCGGTCGCGAGCGGCCCTGCGCCCTTGTACGGCACCGGCTCGATATTCACCTTGGCGAGCATCCTGAAGAGATGCGTCGGCAGCATGTTGCCCGCATTTCCCATGATGAGCTCGCCGGGGCGCGGATCGGCGTCCTCAACTGCTACGAGGATCTGCTCGCC
>CAMPGR010000124.1 GCA_946885605.1 uncultured Pseudomonadota bacterium | reverse complement strand
GAAATGCGACGTGATTGCCCAGGGGGTCGTCGCAGCGGCGCGCGAAGTGAAGCTGGGCGTGCCCCTGGTGGTGCGGCTGGAAGGCACCAATGTCGACCTGGGCAAGAAAATCCTTGCCGAATCCGGGCTGCCCATCATCTCGGCCAACAACATGGCCGATGCCGCGCAGAAGGTAGTTGGGGCGACTAAAGGCAGGTAAGCCTGTGCAAACGCACCCGGGATGGGTTTTTCCCTATGGAGACACCGGCGGAGTGACTACTCACTTTTGGCTGGGAAAACGATCGATATGAGTATCCTCATCAATAAAAACAGCCGGGTGATGACGCAGGGCATCACCGGCAAGACCGGCCAGTTCCATACCAAGATGGGGAAGGAATATGCGAACGGCGCACGGTGCTATGTGGCGGGCGTCACGCCAAAGAAAGGCGGCCAGCGTTTCGAGGGCATCCCGATCTACGAAACGGTGAAGGAAGCGAAGGCGGCGACCGGGGCCACGGTTTCAGTCATCTACGTGCCGCCGCCCTATGCCGCCGCGGCAATCGACGAAGCGGTGGAAGCCGAGCTCGATCTCGTCATCTGCATCACGGAGGGCATACCGGTGCGCGACATGATCCGCACCAAGCGCAAGATGCAGGGGCGCAAGACGAAGCTCGTGGGCCCAAACTGTCCCGGCGTCATCACCCCCGATGAACTGAAGATCGGCATCATGCCGGGTCACATCCACAAAAAGGGCCCGGTCGGAGTGGTGTCGCGCTCCGGAACGCTCACCTACGAGGCGGTCGGTCAGTTGAGGGAGGTCGGCCTCGGCCAGTCGACCTGCGTCGGCATCGGTGGCGATCCGGTGAACGGGCTGCGCCACGTCGACGTGATGGAGATGTTCAACGAGGACCCGCAAACGGAAGCCGTCATCATGGTGGGCGAGATCGGCGGCTCCAACGAGGAAGAATGCGCGCGCTGGGTGCGCGACAATATGAAGAAACCCGTGGTCGGATTCATTGCGGGCGTCACCGCACCGCCGGGGAAACGCATGGGCCATGCCGGCGCGATCATCTCCGGCGGCCAGGGCACCGCCGAAGAAAAGTTGGCCGTGATGGAGGAGTGCGGCATCAAGGTGACGCGCAATCCGGCGGAGATGGGCAAGCTCCTCAGGTCCGTACTGAAATAGATGCATGAGATTAGTGGAATAGCATCGCTGGAGATCTGAATTGGAAGGCGGCACAGCAAAACGAAATCGAGGAGGACGCGGCAAGGCAAAAGGCCGCAGTGTCGATCCACGCGCGCTTGCCGAAGTGCAGGCGCTGCTCGGCGATGCGCCGCGCCACCGCGATCTGCTGATCGAGCACCTGCATCGCATCCAGGACCGCTACGGGCACATTTCGGCCGAGCATCTCGTTGCGCTTGCACGCGAGATGGGTCTCGCGATGGCCGAAGTCTACGAGGTCGCAACGTTCTACCATCACTTCGACGTCGTGAAGGAAGCGGGCAAGGGGCCGCCCGCGCTCACCGTGCGTGTCTGTGATTCGCTTTCGTGCGAGATGGAAGGCGCCAACGGGCTGATCGGCGCGCTCAAGGCGGCGCTCGGCGAGGGTGTGCGCGTCGTCCCCGCGCCCTGTGTCGGTCGTTGCGAGCAGGCCCCCGTTGCGGTCGTGGGCCAGAACCCGGTGGCGAGGGCGACCCTGGAAAGCGTGCGCCGCGCGGTCGCCGCCAAAGAGACGCGATGCCCCGTCGATCGGTACATCGATTACGCGGCGTATCGGCGCGACGGCGGCTATCGGCTCGCAGCCGAGTGCGCGTCCGGGAAACGCGACGTCGAGCAGGTCATCAAGACGATGGAGGATTCGGCCCTGCGCGGGCTCGGCGGCGCAGGTTTTCCCGCCGGACGCAAGTGGCGCATCGTGAAGGGCGAGCCGGCGCCGCGGCTCCTCGCGATCAACATCGACGAAGGCGAGCCCGGCACCTTCAAGGACCGCTATTACCTCGAGCGCGATCCGCACCGCTTCATCGAAGGGACGCTCATCGCCGCGTGGGCGGTAGGGATAGCGGAAATCTATATTTACCTGCGCGACGAGTATGCGGGATGCCGGGCGATCCTGGAACGCGAGCTCGAAGCGCTGCGCGCCGATCCCCCGTGTGCGCTGCCACCGATTCACCTCCGGCGTGGCGCCGGCGCCTACATCTGCGGCGAGGAGTCGGCGATGATCGAATCGATCGAAGGCAAGCGCGGCATGCCGCGGCTGCGACCGCCGTACGTGGCGCAAGTGGGGCTCTTCGGAAGACCCACGCTCGAGCACAACATGGAGACCCTGCACTGGGTGCGCGAGATCCTCGAAAAAGGCGGCGAGTGGTTCGCCTCGCAGGGCCGGCACGGCCGCAAGGGCTTGCGCTCGTTCTCCGTCTCGGGCCGGGTGCAGAAGCCCGGCGTGCATCTGGCGCCGGCGGGCATCACCGTCAAAGAACTGATCGACGAATACTGCGGCGGCATGCAGCCCGGTCACCATTTCTACGCGTATCTCCCGGGCGGCGCCTCGGGCGGCATCCTGCCCGCGTCGATGGGCGATATCCCGCTCGACTTCGACACGCTCAACCAATACGGGTGTTTCATCGGCTCCGCCGCCGTCATCGTGCTTTCAGATAAGGACAAGGCGTCTGCGGCGGCGCGCAACGTGATGAAGTTCTTCTCCGAGGAGTCGTGCGGCCAGTGCACGCCGTGCCGCGTGGGCACCGCGAAAGCGCTTGGCCTCATGCAGGCGCCGCACTGGAACCCAGGCCTGCTGGAGGAACTTTCACAGGCCATGGCCGACGCATCGATATGCGGGCTGGGACAGGCGGCCCCCAACCCGATACGTTGCGTGATGAAGTATTTCCCCAAAGAGGTCGAGTGACCCGTGAACCGTCAACGCCTGAACGGCGAGCGGCAAGGTGAATTATGACTGCGACGAGTAAAGAGGAGCTGGCTGCGATGCCGGTGGAGTTCAAGCTGAACGGCAAGGACGTGGTCGCCTACGGCAGCGAGACCATCATCCAGGCGGCGAAGCGCCACGGCGTGGAGATTCCGCATCTGTGCTACAAGGAGGGGATGCGGCCGGACGGCAATTGCCGCGCCTGCATGGTCGAGATCAAGGGCGAGCGCGTGCTCGCGCCATCGTGCTGCCGCAAGCCGACGCCGGCCATGGAGGTCACCACCAACAACGCGCGCGCGCTCGCCTCGCAGAAGATGGTGCTCGAGCTCCTTCTCTCCGACATGCCGGAGAAGCGTTACACGCTCGATTCGGAGCTCGACCTCTGGGCGCGGGCGTTGAAAGTGGGCAAGCCGCGTTTCGCGCCGCGCCACCAGCCCGGCGCCGACCTCTCGCACTACGGCATCGCGGTCAATCTCGACAACTGCATCCAGTGCACCCGCTGCGTGCGCGCGTGCCGCGAAGAGCAGGTGAACGATGTCATCGGCTACGCCTTCCGGAGCGACCATTCGAAGATCGTCTTCGACTTCGACGACCCGATGGGCGAATCGACCTGTGTCGCGTGCGGCGAATGCGTGCAGGCGTGTCCCACCGGCGCCCTCATGCCGGCACGCGGGGTGGGCATGATCAAGCCCGACAAGAAAGTGCACTCGGTGTGCCCGTACTGCGGTGTAGGCTGCCAGCTGACCTACAACGTGAAGGACAACCGCATCCTTTACGTCGACGGTCACGACGGGCCTTCCAACCACGGCCGGCTCTGCGTCAAGGGGCGCTACGGGTTCGACTACGTCCATCACAAGCAGCGGCTCACGAAACCGCTTGTCCGCAAGCCCGGTACGCCGAAGCACGCCGACTTCACAATGGATCCATCGAATCCGCTCGAATATTTCCGCGAAGCGACGTGGGAAGAGGCGCTCGACCTCGCCGCGGGCCGCCTGCGCGAGATCCGCGATACGCACGGCAGGCACGCGCTCGCCGGATTCGGCTCCGCCAAGGGCACGAACGAAGAGGCTTATCTCTTCCAGAAGCTCGTGCGCACGGGGTTTGGCAGCAACAATGTCGATCACTGCACGCGGCTCTGTCACGCGTCGTCCGTCGCGGCGCTGATGGAAGGCTTGAACTCGGGCGCGGTCTCTAACCAGGTGAACGACGTCCTGCGCGCCGAAGTGATCTTCCTGATCGGGGCCAACCCCATCGTCAATCACCCGGTCGCGGCGACGTGGATCAAGAACGCGGTGAAGAAGGGCGCGAAGCTGATCTACGCCGATCCGCGGCGCTCGGAGCTCTCCCGTCACGCGGCGTATGCGCTCCAGTTCAAGCCCGATACCGATGTCGCGCTCCTGAACGCCATCATGCACACCATCGTGCGCGAGGGGCTCGTCAATGAGGATTTCATCAAGGCGCGCACGGCAGGCTACGAGGAACTGAAGAAGAACGTCGCGGGCTACAGCCCCGAGGCGATGGCGCCGATCTGCGGCATCCCCGCCGAAACCATCAAGGAAGTGGCGCGCGTGTATGCCACGTCCAGGGGCTCGATGATCCTGTGGGGCATGGGCATTTCACAGCACGTGCACGGTACCGACAACGCGCGCTGTTTGATCGCGCTGTGCCTCATGACCGGCCAGGTGGGACGGCCCGGCACCGGGCTGCATCCCTTGCGCGGGCAGAACAACGTGCAGGGCGCGTCGGACTCGGGACTGATCCCGATGGTATTCCCCGACTATCAGCGGGTGGACAACGCCGAAGCCCGCGCGCACTTCGAGAAACTGTGGGGGGCGACGCTCGATCCGAAGCCGGGATTGACGGTGGTCGAGATCATGGATGCGGTGCACGAAGGCAAGCTCCGCGGCATGTACATCATGGGCGAAAACCCCGCGATGTCGGACCCCGACGTGCATCACGCGCGCGCGGCCCTGGCGAAGCTCGACTGGCTCGTCGTGCAGGAGATCTTCCTCACGGAGACCTGCTATCACGCCGACGTGATTTTGCCCGCGACAGCATGGCCCGAAAAAGCGGGCACCGTCACCAATACCGATCGCATGGTGCAACTCGGGCGACAGGCGCTGGAGCCACCCGGGGAAGCGAAACCGGATCTCTGGATCATCCAGGAACTGGCGCGGCGGCTCGGGCTCGACTGGAATTACGAGGGCCCGCGCGCCGTGTTCAACGAGATGCGCAAAGCCATGCCCTCGATCGCCGGCATCACCTGGGACCGCCTCGAAGAGGAGAGCTGCGTCACGTATCCCTGCGAGAAGGAAGGCGACCCCGGCGAGCCGGTCGTTTTCGTGGAGAAGTTCCCCACGCCGACCGGACGGGCGAAGTTCGTCCCCGCCGACATCATTCCCGCGGCCGAGCGGCCGGACAGCGAGTTCCCGTTCGTGCTCATCACCGGGCGCCAGCTCGAGCACTGGCACACCGGCGCCATCACGCGGCGCGCGGCGGTGCTCGATGCGATCGAGCCCGATCCCGTCGCCTCGCTCCACCCGCTCGATCTCGATGCGATTGGCGCGAAGCAGGGAGACATCATCACGGTCGAGTCGCGCCGCGGCATCATCTCGCTCTATGCGCGCGCCGACGACGGCACGCCGCGCGGCGCCGTCTTCATCCCGTTCTGCTACTACGAAGCGGCGGCGAACCTCCTGACCAATCCCGTGCTCGATCCGTTCGGCAAGATTCCTGAATTCAAGTATTGCGCGGTCAAGGTGATGAAGGGCGGGGAGCTCGTGCCGCGCTCGACGTACGGCGGCGGCCAGGCGCTGCGCGCGCTGGAGTCGGCGTAACGCGCCTCGCCGCGACGGGCCACCGGCGAGGCTATGGACGCGCTCGAACTTCTGCTGAGCCGCGACTCGGCATTGCGGCTCGCAGCGCCCGGCCCCGACCAAGCGGCGCTCGAGAAGATCTTGCAGAGTGCGGTGCGGGCCCCGGACCATGGGCGCCTGCGCCCATGGCGGTTCGTCGTGATTCCCGAGGAGGCGCGCGGTCGCTTCGGCGAAGTGCTGGCGGCGTCGCTCAAGCGGCGCGAGCCCGATGCGGCGCCTGAATCGCTCGCGCGCGAGCGTCAGAAAGCGCTGCGCGCGCCGGTCATCGTCGTCGTCGCCGCGCGATTGAAGGCGAGCGAAAAGATTCCCGACGTCGAGCAGATCATCTCGGCCGGCGCTGCCGCGCAGAACATCATGCTCGCCGTTCACGCGCTGGGTTTCGGCGCGATGTGGCGCACGGGTCCGCCCGCCTACGACCCTGCGCTGAAGGAGGCGCTGGGGCTTGCCGCGAACGATGCCATCGTCGGGTTCCTCTATATCGGCACCCGTGTCGGCGGTTCGGCACCGGTTCTCCGCCCAGTGCCGGAGGAGTTCGTGACGGTCTGGCGGGGCTGAAGTCAAAACTTGACTCCGGTCAAGGCAAGGCGAGTTTTGCCGCTCTTATAGTTAGCCGGTTTTCGCGGAAGGCTCGCTCCGCCGCAGTTTCGCAGCATGCTCGCGCCCTGCAGGGCCTCAGGCACGCGAGTTTGCGCTCCGCAGCCCATCGACAGAAGAAGGAAGACGCACAATGCCGCTATCCGACATCGAGATCGCCCAACAGGCAAAAATAGAGCGCGTTACGCGGATTGCCGCGAAGCTCGGCATCCCGGAGGAGCACCTCGAGCCTTACGGCCACTACAAGGCCAAGGTGTCGCTCGATTTCGTGGACAGCTTGAAAAGCCGGCCGAACGGCAAGCTCATACTGGTCACCGCGATCAGTCCCACCCCCGCGGGCGAGGGCAAGACCACCACAACGGTGGGCCTGGGCGACGCGCTGAACAAGATCGGCAAGAAGGCGATGATCTGCCTGCGCGAGCCGAGCCTCGGGCCGGTGTTCGGCATGAAGGGCGGGGCGGCGGGCGGCGGCTACGCGCAGGTGGTCCCGATGGAGGACATCAACCTCCATTTCACCGGAGACTTCAACGCGATCGCGCTCGCCAACAACCTGCTCGCCGCGGCGATCGATAACCACATCCATCACGGCAACGAGCTCGGTATCGATGTCCGGCGCATCACCTGGAAGCGCGTGATGGACATGAACGACCGGGCGCTGCGCGACATCGTCGTGTCGCTGGGCGGCCCCGGCAACGGTTATCCGCGGCAGGATGGCTTCGACATCGTCGTCGCATCCGAGGTGATGGCGATTTTCTGCCTCGCCATTTCGCTCCAGGACCTCAAGAATCGCCTCGGTAACATCGTCGTCGGCTACACCCGCGACCAGAAGCCCGTGCGTGCGAGAGACCTCAAAGTGCACGGCGCGATGACGGTGCTGCTCAAGGATGCGATCAAGCCCAACCTCGTGCAAACGCTCGAAAACAATCCCGCGTTCATCCACGGCGGGCCTTTCGCCAACATCGCGCACGGCTGCAATTCGGTGATCGCCACGCAGAGTGCTCTCAAGCTCGCCGACTACGTCGTGACCGAGGCAGGATTCGGGGCGGATCTCGGCGCGGAGAAGTTCATCGACATCAAGTGCCGCAAGTCCGGGCTGCGCCCGGATGCCGTCGTGATCGTCGCGACCATACGCGCGCTCAAGTACCACGGCGGCGCGGACCTGAAGGAGCTCAACAAGGAGAACCTCGCGGCGCTGGAGAAGGGCATCACCAATCTCGAGCGGCACGTGAACAACGTGCGCAATCACTATGGGCTGCCGTGCGTGGTGTCGATCAACCGCTTCACCTTCGACACGGAGGCCGAGATCGGGCTTCTCAAGAAGAAGATGGCGCATCACGAAGCGCCGGTGATCCTCGCAACCCACTGGGCCGACGGCGGCGCGGGTGCGGCCGAAGTGGCGAAGGTCGTCGTCGACCTGATCGACAAGGTGCCGTCCAGCTTCACGTTCGTCTACGAGGACGATCTGCCGCTGTGGGAGAAGATCAAGGCAATCGCGACGAAGATCTACGGCGCGAGCGAGGTCACGGCGGATGGGAAGGTGCGCGGCCAGATCCGCAAGCTGCAGGAAGACGGCTACGGCCATTACCCGGTGTGCGTTGCGAAGACACAGTACTCGTTCTCCACCGATCCGCAATTGCGCGGGGCGCCCTCCGGCCACGTCATCAACGTGCGCGAAGTGCGGCTCGCCGCCGGCGCCGAATTCATCGTGATGGTCTGCGGCGACATCATGACCATGCCGGGGCTGCCCAAGATTCCGTCGGCGGAGAAGATCGATCTCACTGACGAGGGCAAGGTCGTCGGCCTCTTCTGAGCTGGTTTTTTATTGACGCCCCGGAAAGCGCCATGGTAAAAAGCTCGGCGCATTCTGGAACTCTAGAACGCCCCTCCAAAGGGGAGTAGCTACGGCGGCGCAGGAGGCGCCGCCGCGACGTAGCCGTCATCACGAGTGCGGGGAGGAATCGGCACTCCGGCTGCGCCGGCAATTCAACATTGCATGCGAGACCTTTGCCTGAACGGGCCGCGGCCCTGCGTAGCCGCGGCGATTCGTTCGAGGTGAAGGCCGCACTGCGACAGCGACAAGCTCAAGGCACGCGGTCCCCAGAACTCCATATAACAGGAGAACGCATGCACCACTACAGGAGCGGAGGCGTCAGGCCGCATCGAGTCATGCGATCGGCGGGCAGATTTCTGCGCGCGGTCGCAGCGGTGACACTGGCCATTCTTCCCGGAATCGCTGCAGCGGCAAGCGAGCCGCCAGCGGTCTTCGGGATTCCCGTCGATTTCATTCTGTTCGCGCTTACGCTGATCGGGGTGGCGGTATTCCACCACCATACCCTGCGCGTCGCGCTCATCGGGCTCGCCACCGTTACGGTATACAAGCTCGTTTTCACCGGTTTCAAAACCGGCCCGGGGATTGCGGGCCTTGCCCTGCACATGCAGCACGAGTGGGTGATCCTCACGAACCTGCTGTGCCTGCTGGTCGGCTTCGCGCTGCTCTCGAATCACTTTGAGAAGAGCCATGCACCGGACGTCCTTCCGCGTTTCCTTCCGGACGACTGGAAGGGCTGCTTCGTGCTGCTTCTCATCGTCTTTGTGCTCTCGGGCTTCCTCGACAACATCGCTGCAGCGCTGATCGGCGGCACCATAGCGGCGACCGTTTTCCGCCGCAAAGTGCACATCGGGTATCTCGCCGCGATCGTCGCCGCGGCGAATGCCGGCGGGGCAGGGAGCGTCGTGGGCGATACGACGACGACGATGATGTGGCTCGACGGCGTGAGCCCGCTCGCCGTGCTCGACGCTTACATCGCCGCACTGGCGGCGCTGCTGGTCTTCGGCATCCCGGCAGCACTGCAGCAGCAGCGCTACGCGCCGATCACCCGAAACGAGCAGAATCATCGACCCGTGGACTGGGCGCGTATCGGCATTGTTGCCGCCATTCTCGTCGCGGCAATCGCGACCAACGTCACCGTCAATCTCAAATTCAAGGAGCTTGCCGACTACTTCCCCTTCATCGGCGTGTCGGTATGGGTGGTGCTCCTCGCCACCGCGCCGCTGCGCCGGCCGGAATGGGGGCTGGTGCCGGAAGCCTTCAAGGGCAGCATTTTCCTGCTCGCGCTCGTCACCATCGCTTCGATGATGCCGGTCGAGAAGCTCCCGCTTGCATCGTGGCAGACCGCGCTGGGGCTCGGCTTCATCTCGTCGGTGTTCGACAACATTCCGCTCACTGCGCTGGCGCTCAAGCAGGGCGGCTACGACTGGGGCATGCTCGCTTATGCGGTCGGCTTCGGCGGCTCGATGATCTGGTTCGGGTCGTCGGCGGGCGTCGCGCTCTCCAACATGTATCCGGATGCCAAGAACGTGGGGCGCTGGGTCTACCACGGCTGGCATATAGCGCTGGGTTACTTCGTCGGGTTCTTCGTGCTGCTCGCGCTTCTCGGCTGGCATCCGACGCCCAAGCGCGGGGACGCGCCCGCGGCGCCGCCCGCCGCGAGCGTGTCTCACGGCGCAACGCCGAACGCCGCGATCGCTGCGCCTGCCAGACCGCAGTGAGCCGCCTTCTCCGAACCGATAACAACTGTTAGCGAGAAAAACGTATGGAAGCGATGCAATGGTTAACTTTGATCGTGTTCGCGCTCACGATCCTTGCCGTCATCACGAACATAGTCGACAGCACGCTTGCCGCGCTGATCGGTGTGGCGCTCATGTGCTGGCTCGGCATCATGACGGAGACCGACGCCTTCAACTACGTGGATTGGAACGTGATGGCGATCCTGGTCGGCATCTGGATCATCGCCGGCTATTTCGGAAAGTCGGGCGTGCCGAGCTGGCTCTCGATACAGGCGCTCAAGCTCTCAGGCGGGCGGCCGGGCGTTCTCGTCATCATCCTGACCTTCCTCGCCGGCGTCATCTCGATGTTCGTGGACAACGTCGTGACCATCCTCATGATGGCCCCGGTCGCGCTGCCCCTCGCGCGCGCCCTCAAGCTCTCCCCCGTTCCGGTCATACTCATGATCGGATTCGGTGCGAACTTCATGGGCACGGCGCTCATCATCGGCGACCTGCCGCCGCAGATGCTGCACAGCGTCGCGGGGGCGGAATTCTTCGATTTCATCTGGCAGTTCGGGCGGCCCTCGTCGTTCCCGATTCTGGTGGTGACGTTTCTCGTTACGCTCGCGGCGATGTGGGCCTACGGCTTCCGCGGCTACAAGCGGGTGACCGATCTCGGCAGCCTCGATGTCGAAGCGAAGATTCCGAATCCGTTCTTCGCGACGATCGTGGTGGTGTGGTTTGTCGGCACCGTGATCGCCATGTCGATGCGCGAGTATATCGGCGTGCAACTCGGGTTCATCGCGATGACCGGTGCGATCTCTCTCGTTCTCGTGCTGGCGCTCCTCGGCGACCGGGTCAAGGCTTCCAGTTTCGAGGAGTGCCTGCAGGAGCTCGACTGGCGCGCGATCTTCTTCTATATCGCGCTCTTCGCGCTGGTCGGCGGACTTGAAAAGAGCCATATCCTCGACCTGTTGGCGAATGCCCTGAGGCCGATCTTCGTCGAGAACTACGCGCTCGGCGCGACACTCCTCTACTGGGTCACGGTGCCGATCGTCGGCCTCGTGGAGCACGACGCCTACATCCTCACCTTCCTGCACACCATCAAGGACATGGCGCAGGGCGG
>CAMPGR010000123.1 GCA_946885605.1 uncultured Pseudomonadota bacterium | reverse complement strand
ACGGAAGCGCTCGCGGGCTTCAAGCGGAAGGTGCCGCCGTTCATCGGCGCGAACTGATAAAGCGTAAAGCATCAACGCCAAGGACACTAAGGACGCGAGGGAATTATCTGTCTGATGGCGCGCCAGTATTGTTTCCTTTGCATCCTTCGCGACCTTTGCGTCCTTTGCGGTGAGGCTTTCTGGTATTTGAGTGTAGTCAGTCCACCCGCGCGCCGCTGTCCTTGATGGCCTGTCCCCATTTTGCCTGCTCGCTCCTGATGTAGGCCGCGAACTCGGCGGGCGTGTTGGTCTTGATGTCGGCCCCGAGTGCGCCGATGCGCTTCTGCGCGTCCGGAGACGCCATCGCTTTCACGACTTCGCCGTGGAGCCGCGCGACAATGTCTTTCGGCATGGCCGCCTGTCCCAGGATGCCCCACCACGAGATGACTTCGAAGCCTGGGTAACCCAACTCGGCGATGGTGGGTACGTCCGGCAGCGAAGGGGAGCGTTGCAGGCTGCCGACCGCGAGCCGGCGCACCCTGTTCCCGACCTGCGACGTCGAGAGCACGGACGTGAACATCAGGGCGACATGACCGGCAGCGAGATCCATGAGCCCAGGGGTGCCGCCTTTGTAGGGCACGTGGACGATATTCATGCCCGTCGCCTTCTTCAAGCGCTCCATGCCGAGATGACCCGCGCTGCCGCTGCCGGTGGACGCATAGTTGAGCTGACCGGGTCTCGCGCGTGCGAGGGAGACAAGGTCCTTGAGCGAGCGCACCGGCAGCGAAGGATGGGCCGCGAGCACGTGGGGGGATGCGATCAGGAGGCTGACCGGCGCGAAATCCCGCACCGGATCGTAGCCGACCTTGGTCAGGCCGGGGCTGATCGCGAGGTTGCCGGTCTGGCCGATCACGAGCGTATGGCCGTCCGGCGGCGCCTTCGCGGCGAGCTCGAGCCCGATGGTGCCGTTCGCGCCGGGACGATTGTCGACGATTGCCTGTTGTCCCAAGGCTTCGCCAAGCTTCTGAGCGATGAACCGCCCGGTGATATCCGTCGCGGCGCCGGGCGGAAATGGAACGATGATCCGCAGCGGCTTGGACGGGTACGACTGCGCTGCGACGGGACCGGGTGCGGCAAGCAGCACCGCAATGACAACGGCAACTACACGCCTGTATGTGCTCATACGCTCCTCCTACAGGCCATAATACGCCACATGAAAGTGATTGAGATGCGAAAGCCGGGCGGACCGGAAGTACTCGAGCTGACGGAGAAGCCGTTGCCGGAGCCCGCCGCGGGCGAAGTGCGCGTTCGGGCGCAGGCCATCGGCATCAGCAGTGCGGACATGCTCGTGCGCAAGGGTGTCTACAAGTGGATGCCGCCGCTTCCCGCTGTTCCCGGGAACGAGATGGCGGGCATCGTCGATGCGCTGGGGCCAGCCGTGACCGGCGTACGCGTGGGCGAGCCGGTGCTCGTGAGTTCGCGGGAACTTCCCTTCCGCGGCGGCTGCTATGCGCAGGCGATCTGCGTTCCCGCGTCCGCCCTCTTCCGGCTCCCCGAGACGATCGCGCCGAACGATGCCGTGAGCCTCCCGAATTTTGTCCCCATTTCGCCTGCTCGCTCCTGATGTAGGCCGCGAACTCGGCGGGCGTGTTCGTCTTGATGTCGGCCCCGAGTGCGCCGATGCGCTTCTGCGCGTCCGGAGACGCCATCGCTTTCACGACTTCGCCGTGGAGCCGCGCGACAATGTCTTTCGGCATGGCCGCCTGTCCCAGGATGCCCCACCACGAGATGACTTCGAAGCCTGGGTAACCCAACTCGGCGATGGTGGGTACGTCCGGCAGCGAAGGGGAGCGTTGCAGGCTGCCGACCGCGAGCCGGCGCACCCTGTTCCCGACCTGCGACGTCGAGAGCACGGACGTGAACATCAGGGCGACATGACCGGCAGCGAGATCCATGAGCCCAGGGGTGCCGCCTTTGTAGGGCACGTGGACGATATTCATGCCCGTCGCCTTCTTCAAGCGCTCCATGCCGAGATGACCCGCGCTGCCGCTGCCGGTGGACGCATAGTTGAGCTGACCGGGTCTCGCGCGTGCGAGGGAGACAAGGTCCTTGAGCGAGCGCACCGGCAGCGAAGGATGGGCCGCGAGCACGTGGGGGGATGCGATCAGGAGGCTGACCGGCGCGAAATCCCGCACCGGATCGTAGCCGACCTTGGTCAGGCCGGGGCTGATCGCGAGGTTGCCGGTCTGGCCGATCACGAGCGTATGGCCGTCCGGCGGCGCCTTCGCGGCGAGCTCGAGCCCGATGGTGCCGTTCGCGCCGGGACGATTGTCGACGATTGCCTGTTGTCCCAAGGCTTCGCCAAGCTTCTGAGCGATGAACCGCCCGGTGATATCCGTCGCGGCGCCGGGCGGAAATGGAACGATGATCCGCAGCGGCTTGGACGGGTACGACTGCGCTGCGACGGGACCGGGTGCGGCAAGCAGCACCGCAATGACAACGGCAACTACACGCCTGTATGTGCTCATACGCTCCTCCTACAGGCCATAATACGCCACATGAAAGTGATTGAGATGCGAAAGCCGGGCGGACCGGAAGTACTCGAGCTGACGGAGAAGCCGTTGCCGGAGCCCGCCGCGGGCGAAGTGCGCGTTCGGGCGCAGGCCATCGGCATCAGCAGTGCGGACATGCTCGTGCGCAAGGGTGTCTACAAGTGGATGCCGCCGCTTCCCGCTGTTCCCGGGAACGAGATGGCGGGCATCGTCGATGCGCTGGGGCCAGCCGTGACCGGCGTACGCGTGGGCGAGCCGGTGCTCGTGAGTTCGCGGGAACTTCCCTTCCGCGGCGGCTGCTATGCGCAGGCGATCTGCGTTCCCGCGTCCGCCCTCTTCCGGCTCCCCGAGACGATCGCGCCGAACGATGCCGTGAGCCTCCCGAATTTTCAGCTCGCCGGGGCGCTGCTGTACGAGTCGGGCGTGCGCAAGCCGCGCAGCATCGTGGCGTACGGCGCGAGCGGCGGTGTGGGCATGGCGCTGCTGCAACTGGCGAAGTGCGACGGGATCGAGGCCACCGGGATCGTGAGCACCGAGGAAAAGCGCGCTTTCGTTCACCGCGCGGGAATCGAGCACGTGCTGATTCGCGGGAGAGACGACTTGCGCAGGGAAGTTATGGCGGTGACCGGCGGTCGCGGCGTAGACGTGGTCTACGCGATGGCGGGACCGAGCGCGGCATTCGTCGGTAATCTCGACCTGCTGGCGCCCTTGGGGACCATCGTTTCGTTCTCGATCCTCGGCGGCCTCATGCCCGACGCGGATCTCTACGGTGAGCTGCGCAAGCGCCTGGGCAAGAGCCTGGGCGTGCGCTGCTATTCAATCCATACGCTCGACCACGACCGTGAACGACGGCGCGCGCTGATGGAACGGGCGATCCGACTCATGGCTGCGGGCCGCCTGCGTCCGCCGCCGACCGTGCTGCCGCTCGCCGAAGCCGCGCGGGCTCACGAGATCATGGAGGCGGGACGGAGCCTCGGAAAGATCGTTCTGGCGCCATAGGCGTTGCTGCGCCAGCCGGTCTAAACGCGGCGTTTCAAATCGTAACGCTCGCTGCGATCTGTTCTGGATACCGAAACTCGAAGGCGTGCCCGAGATCGAGGGACAACCGTGATCTCGTTTTTCAGTGCCCGTTCCTGCTGCCTGCCATTTCGAGGCGGGACGCAGTCTGGGAAAGATCGTTTTGGCGCATAGGGTAACTTTCATGGCAGCGGCGAGGAGGAAAAGTTACACTAACCCAAATTTCCAAAAACATAGCGTGTTGGAGGAGGACACCATGAGCAATCTCGTACGTTGCGCTGTTGCTGCAATTGCCCTCTCGCTTTTTGCGGCCGGCGTTCAGGCTCAATCGAAATATCCGAACAGACCGATCCGGCTGCTGACGCCGTTCGCGCCCGGCGGCGGATCAGATCTGCTTGCGCGGCTGATCGGCCCCCAATTGACCGAGGTGCTCGGGCAGCCCATCGTCGTGGACAACCGGCCG
This sequence comes from uncultured Pseudomonadota bacterium, assembly GCA_946885605.1. Next base: position 7,197 of record CAMPGR010000123.1, on the reverse strand, counting down.
GGCGGCGGCGGCACGTTGGGCGCAGGGATCGCAGCGCGCGCCGAGCCCGACGGCTACACCCTCATCCTCGTCTCCGGCAGCTACGGCGCCAACGAGGCGCTTCACGATCTCCCCTTCGATACGGTCACGGGCATCACGCCGATCATCCTGATCGGGACAACGCCGCTCGTGCTGACCGTCCATCCCAAGACGCCCATAAAAAGCGTCAAGGAGTTCATCGATTACTCCAAGGCGAATCCGGGCAAACTCAATATCGCGTCGGCGGGCGTCGGCGGACTCGATCACCTGGCCGGTGAACTCTTCAAGCTGCAAACCGGTGTGAACTACACCACCGTCCCGTACAAAGGCAGCGGCCCGGCCATGGCTGCCTTGATCTCCGGGCAGGTCAACGGAAGCATGACTACGCTCGTGACGAGCATTCCGCACGTGAAGGCCGGACGGCTGCGGGCGATCGGCGTAACGACCGCCAAGCGCGCCCCCGCCCTGCCCGACGTGCCCGCTATCGGCGAGACAGTGCCCGGCTACGACGTGGTTCATTGGTATGGCATATGGGGACCGAAGGGCTTGCCCAGGAATATCGTTGTGCTATGGAACCGCGAAGTCGCGAAAGCGCTGCGCACCCCCGCGACCGAAAAGTTCCTGGCGGATCAGGGCCTGGAACGCGCTGGCGGACCGCCGGAAGAGTATGCGGACCGGCTCAGGGTCGACGTGGCGAAGTGGAAAAAAGTGGTCAAGGAAGCGCGCATCACCATCGATAAGTAAGGGGATGAGGTCATCATGTTCGACATCGGGTTGTCCGACGAGCAGCGGTAATTCCAGAAATGGCACGCGACTTCGCGCAGAAGGAAATCAAGCCCCGGGCCATGCCCCTCGACCGGGAGCCGGACAACGACGCGGCCGCGCGATTGTTAGGAGAAGATGGCGCGGCGATCCGGGCGCTTCTTCGTCTTCCCTCGACTGCTTCTTCGCGTTGGAGCAGCCGATATGCGTTGCTCGCGACGGATGACTGCCTTTTGGCCACGAATCTTTGTTGCGCGAAGCGCTTTGATAATGTCGTCAGCCGATTCGTTTGGCACCTCGACAACCGAAAAGCGGTCGGCAATCTCGATTGTCCCAAGCTCTCGTGAGTCTATCCCGGCCTCGCCGGTGATGGCGCCTACCAGATCGGCCGGCCGGATTCCGGTCTGCCTGCCAGCGCCGATGTAAAGACGTGCCGGCAAACCGGAGACGTGGCCTTTGCCCCGCGCTTGCAAAGTGCGTTTGGCAACCTTGGGCATTCGTCTTTTGTGCTCCGCCCGGGTACCCGCTTCGGGGATAGCCTGCGCAGCGATCTCTGTACCATTGCCACCTGCCGTGTGGGCCATCTTGACCGCTGCTGCAGCGACATCGAGAACATCGAACTCGTTGGCAAGCGACTCCACCACAACGCGTACGTCATCGAAATTGCCTTCCAGCAACCGCTCGCGAAGGGAAGCGCGCGTGAGGTCCAGCCGGTGCGCCCGCAGGTCGGCGACCGTCGGTAACACTGCTATTTCTATCTTTTGCTTTGTCAAAGCCTCGATGTTCCGCAGCAGCCGATGTTCACGCGGCTCGGCGAGCGTAATCGCGACGCCGGCGCGTCCAACCCGGCCCGTCCGACCGATACGGTGCACATAGGCTTCCGGCGCAGACGGCAAGTCATAGTTAACAACATGAGACACATGCTGAATATCGAGGCCGCGTGCTGCAACGTCGGTTGCGATAAGAAGATCGGCCTTACCGCTGCGGAAGCTCTTCATCACTTGGTCGCGCTGCCGTTGGGCAAATCCACCGTGCAACGCTTCCGCCCGATGCCCGTAGGCGCTCAATGTCTCAGCGAGCGAGTCGACTTCCAGGCGGGTGCGGCAAAAAACTATGGCGGACGACGGGTTCTCGATCTCGAGAGAACGCGCGAGAGCCGCTGGCTTTTGTGCGCGTGGGACAATGTAGGCGATCTGGCGAACGCGCGGAACCTTGCCGGGAGTGGTCTTCTCGCGAGCAATCGTCACGCGCGCCGGATTTTTGAGGTGGCGTTCCGCGATTGCGGCGATACGCGACGCCATGGTGGCGGAAAAAAGGGCTGTCTGCCGGCTGGCGGGCGTAGCTGCGAGGAGGGTCTCCAGGTCCTCGGCAAATCCCATGTCGAGCATCTCATCGGCTTCATCGAGCACCAGCATGCGCAATTGATCGAACGCGACGGTGCGCCGCCGAAGGTGGTCTAGCGCCCGGCCCGGTGTCGCAACGATGATGTCGGCGCCGCGCTTAAGCGAGCGAATTTGCTGCTCCATCGAAGCGCCACCGTAGATCGGGACGACGGAGAGGCCCAGGCCTTTGGCGTACTTGTGCGTCGCTTCGGCGACCTGCATGGCAAGTTCACGCGTCGGGACAAGGACCAGGCCGCGCGGCGGCTGTGTTGGTGTTGTATGTTCCGACACGCGCTGGAGCATGGGAAGCGCGAACGCAGCGGTCTTGCCCGTTCCGGTTGCGGCCTGCCCGATCAGGTCGCGGCCCTCGAGGAGAGGCGGAATCGCCTCGCGCTGGATCGGCGTCGGCTCTTCGTAACCGAGTTCGGCTACTGCCGCGAGAAGCTCATCCGCCAGTCCCAGGGCAGCGAAACCGACGTCCCCGTCGTCATCCGATATGGCCATTCCCGGGAGTTTCCAGTGATCGAGCACATGCCTCGTGCCCCATAAAAGAGGGCTGGCGCGAGTCTCATACCCGCGCGTGAATCGCCCCCTCTAAATACATGCGCCGATAAAGCTAATCATTAGGTAGTCAGGAGATGCGACAGTAGACGTGATACCCGAGTTCACAAGAGCGGTAGGCGCAATGCCATACTTTGATCGGTCGAGTCTGCCGATGGCCTGCTCTGACCTTCGTCCGCTTATTGGGAACCCCTCGCGCCGGTAGCGGCCGGGTCGTAGCAGGAGAGCGCCCATGTTGATATGGCTTCATCGTGTCAAGGACGGCTCCTGCCGCACGAGGCTCGCGCCGTACCACGCCTACGTCATTGCTGCTTGAGGCCAGCCGTCTTCGCGAGGCGCGAGAAGCGTTCGATCTCGCTGCGCAGGTGCCTCCCGAGGTCGTCGGGCGTGCCGAGCCAGGGGTCCATGCCCGCATTGCTCATGCGCTGGAGCAGCTCCGGGTCCTGCAGCGCTTTCGTCACTTCCGCGTGCAGGCGGCTCACCGCCTCGCGCGGCGTGCCGGCGGGCGCGAACATCCCGTACCAGATCGAGATCTTGAAGCCGGGTACGCCGGCTTCCTCGGCGGTCGGCACGTCCGGAAGCGTCTTCACGCGCTTCTCCGACAGCACCGCGAGCGGTCGCACGCGTCCCGCCTTGATGAACGGCAGCGCTGGCGCAACGCCGAGGATCACTTCGTCCACTTCCCCGCTCACGAGCGCGCCGGCGGCCAGCGTCGCGCCCTTGTACGGAACGTGCGTCATCTTGATCTTCTGCAGGCTCTGCAAGAGCTCGTTCGCGAGGTGGTTCGTCGTGCCCGCGCCGCCTGAGCCGTAATTGAGCTTGCCGGGATACCTGCGGGCGAGCGCGATGAACTCCTTCAAGGTCTTCGCAGGCACCGAGGGATGGACCACCATGACATTCTCGATGGTGGCGAGGCGCGCGACCGGCGTGAAGTCGCGCAGCGAGTCGAACTGCAGATTCGCGTAGAGCAGCGGGCTGATGGCGATCGTCGGCGAAGTGACGAGGATGTGGTAACCATCCGGCGGGGACTTCGCCGCGATGGTCAGTCCCAGCGTGCCGCCTGCGCCGGGACGGTTGTCCGGCACGACGTTCTGTCCCATCTGCGAGGCGATCTTCTGCCCGATCGTGCGCCCCACCATGTCGCTCGGGGAGCCGGGCGGGAACGGCAGGATCAGACGGATGGGCTTGCTCGGATAGGACTGCGCGAGCGCGGTTCCACACAGCAGCGCTGCGAGCAGCGAGACGAGACTCAGCAATGTTTGATTGATCATCTTCTCCTCCAAAGATGAACGAGCATCCGTCAGAAACTCACAAGCTTCGACACTGAAGCACTATAACCCCGTCGCGTCCCGTATGTTTTTATGCGCTTGCAGAGCGCTCGCGAAGCGCTTCGACGACCTTGCGCTCGATGACGATGCCTTCCTTCCGGCGCCGCTCGCGCTCGCGAAAGGCGCGCTCGGACGGCACGCGGATCCCGTCGACGCCGGGCCGGCGAGGCGCCTCGCGAATCTGGCGCACGTATTCCGACATCTGGGTCATGAACTGCCCGCCGGGCAGCATGACTTCCGGGTCGAGGACCCAGAAGAGGAACCCATAGTCGCGCACCTGGCCGCGGGTCAGGGCGGCGCCCGCCAGTAGCCCTAGCGCCTGGATGGCGAACGACAGGGCGTAGCCCTTGTGGCCGCCGAACGGCGCGACGCCGCCCTTCAGCGCCGCTTCGGCATCGCGCGTGGGATTGCCGTGCTCGTCGAAGCCGATGCCTTCGGGCAGCGGCTTTCCGAGGTGCGCGTGCAGCATGACCTCGCCCCACATGAACGAGGCGGTGCCCATGTCGACGATGACGGGACCGTTCGCGGAGGGAAAGCCGAAGCAGATGGGATTCGTGCCGAGCATGGGGCGCGCGGCGCCCGGCGGCAGCACACGCGGATAGGCGCTGGAAACGTGGAATGCGACCAGTCCTTCCCGCACGATCTTCTCGACGAAGTAGGCGTTGCGGCCGCTGTAGTAACTGTTGTAGGCGCCGACCGATGCCATGCCGGCCTCTCGCGCCTTGCGAATGGCGACTTCCGCGGCGCGGTAGGCGGCGATGTAGCCGACGTTGTTGCCGCCGTCGAGCAGCGCGGACACCGGCGTCTCGTGCACGATGCGCACAGGCGCGCGCTTGTGCCCGGTTCGCTCGTCGCCCGCGATCGCGAGCAGGCGTGGCAGTCCCGCGAAGCGGTAGCCGCACAAGGCATTGTCCACGAGCTGGTCGACGATGATGCGCGCGTCCTCGCCGCTGTATCCGACGCGCTTCAAAGCCTGCTCACCGAGCTCGGTCGCCTCGGCGACTGTCAGCCGTACCGTGTCGGGCCCATCGGCATCGAGCAGAGCGTGTGACGATGGCATTGCGTCCATGGGTGAGAAGGGAATCTCGGGAAACAGCAAGTTATCACAATGAAGGCAGTCGCAGGCCGTGCATGAAACGACGAGTCGCGCGTTTGTGCCGCGTACGCTCGACAAGCAGCCCGTAATCCTGTAAATCGCTGTCTCTTTCGACCCTTTCAATCCTCCCCATTCAGCAAGAGCCATGAACTCCGGATTCGAAGAAGTGATGGCCATCCGTGGCCGCGGCATGCGCGAGGGCGGCGAAGTAACAATCACGGGAAATGACCCCGTCTTTTCCGCGCGCTTCAGGATCGGCGAGACGACAGCGAATATCCTCGCCGCCGTCGGCGTCGCGGTCAACGACATCCACGAGATGAAGACCGGCCGGCGCCAGAAAGTCGCGATCGACGTCCGTCATGCGGCTGCGACGTGCCAGAGCTCGAAGCTCATGAGAAAACTGGAGCCAGGAGGCGAATGGAAAGCGATGGATTCGCCGTTCATGGCGCATATGCGTTCCATCACGCAGCCATGGCGCACCAAGGACGGCCGCTGGTACCTGCCGCATTTCAACCTGCCCCATCTCCACGACCGGGTGATCGGCGTGCTCGAGTGCGAATCCGACGCGGATGCCGTCGCCAAGGCGGTCGCGAAATGGGATTCGCGCGACCTCGAAGAAGCGGTCGCCGCGGCGCGGGCGTGCGGCTCGATCGTGCGCTCCAATTCCGAATGGCTGGAGCACCCGCACGGAAAGGTATTGGCCGACAGGGCGCTGGTCGACATCACGAAGATCGGCGACAGCCATCCGGTTCCTTTCCCCAAAGGCGAGCGGCCGCTCTCGGGCATCCGGGTGCTCGATCTGACGCGCATCCTCGCCGGGCCGATCGCGGCGCGCACGCTCGCCGAGCATGGCGCCGACGTCCTGATGGTCACGGCGCAGCATCTGCCGCAGGTGCCGGAGCATGTCATGGACACGAGCCACGGCAAGCGGAGTTGTTTTCTGAACCTCAATAACGCCGGGGACGTGGCGACGATCAAGAAGCTCGTCCGCAATGCCGATGTATTCAGCCAGGGCTACCGGCCCGGCATCATGGACAAGCACGGGTTGAGTCCCGAGCAGCTCGCCAAGGAGCGTCCCGGGATCATCTATCTTTCCATCAGCGCCTACGGCCACGGCGGCCCGTTCTCGAACCGCGGCGGATGGGAACAGATCGCGCAATGCGCCACCGGGATCTGCCTCGACAACGGCGACGAGCGGCCGAAGCTGCTGCCAGCCTCAGCGTGCGACTACACGACGGGCTATAACGGCGCCTACGGCGTGCTGCTCGCACTCGCACGTCGCGCGCGCGAAGGGGGCTCCTACCACGTGCGGGTTTCGCTGTGCCGCTCCGGGATGTACATCTACAAGCAGGGCCACGTGAAGTATCCGAAGCCCGATATGGCGCTCTCCCGCGCCGAGCTGGACGCGATCATGATCGAATCCAAAGGCGGCCACGGCACGCTGAAGCATCTCGCCCCCGTGCTGAAGCTGTCCGAAACAAAACCGTATTGGGACAAGCCTTCCCCGGTGCTGGGTTCGAGCACGCCGGAATGGCTTGCGCCATAGTGACATCCTGGGTGGAACAACGCGGCTCACCTGCGGTCGTTCTCTTCTATGAATTATTCTTCGAATGAGCCCTCGCGGGCGGACGTCGACGCGCTGAAAGGCCCGGCGGTCGTCGAGTTCGGCAGCAACAGCTGCGGCTATTGCATGGCCGCGCAGCCCTTGATTGCCGAAGCGTTCGCCCGACACGGCGACGTGCGCCACATCAAGATCCAGGACGGCAAAGGCCGCCCGCTGGGCCGCTCGTTCCGGGTGAAGCTGTGGCCGACGCTGGTCTTTCTGAAAGACGGGAAGGAAGTGACGCGTGTCGTACGCCCCAACGATGCGGGCTCGATCAAAAGCGCCCTCGCCCACATTACTTAGCTCTAGCGGCGCTTCAGCTCCTGGACGGTCCCGACCAGCTCACCATTCACGCGTTTCCGTGCCCGGGTCACCGCGCGCGTGTTCCCGAAGGTCGGGATATACGCCGAGTGCTTGCCCGCCCCGCCGGTGACGATAACGATCAGG
>CAMPGR010000122.1 GCA_946885605.1 uncultured Pseudomonadota bacterium | reverse complement strand
CCTCCGGCGCTTGCCAAGGAACGCCGACGGCAGCAATCTGCATTGGGCCCGCTCGGGCAGGCTTGGAGAGCGTTCGGGGAGATCAAGGATGAATACGTCAGCCGACATGCCGGCGCACGCGATCGAGGCCCCCGCCGCCTGGCTGGGCGAGGACATGGCAAGGCATCCCGATCGCTGGCTGGTGCGCCTGTCGGCCGGAGACATCGCCGAACTGGAGGCAGCCGCTTCGGCCTATCTCGCCCGCTCCGACGACATCGGCGCGCTGACCGCGGCGGACTTCCCCCTGCCGCGATTCGGCGCTCATCTGGCCGAACTGCGCGAGACGCTGATCCATGGCATCGGCTTCGAAGTCCTACGCGGCCAGGCTGGCCGCGACGATCTTCTGCGGCGTCGGCGCCCACATCGGCGGCGCGCGCTCGCAGAATGCCCAGGGCCACGTCCTCGGCCATGTCCGCGACACCGGCGCCAACGCCGCCGATCCGAAGACGCGGATCTACCAGACCGCCGAGCGCCAGACCTTCCACACCGATTCCGCCGACGTGGTGGGGCTGCTGTGCCTGCGGGATGCGCTGGAAGGCGGCGAATCCCTCTTGGTGTCCACCCTCACCATCTACAACGAGATGCGCCGCCGCCGGCCGGATCTTGCGCGGCTGCTGTTCGACCCCATCGCCACGGACCGCCGGGGCGAGGTGCCGGAGGGCCAGAAGCCCTATTTCGAGATTCCCGTGCTGAACTGGCATGCTGGACAGCTGACCGGCATCTACCAGCGCCAGTACATCGACAGCGCCCAGCGCTTTCCGGACGCCATGCGGCTGACGCCCGCCCACGTCGAGGCGCTCGACCTGTTCGACAGCCTCGCCAACGACCCGCGCCTCAACCTCGCCATGGGGCTTGAGCCGGGTGACATGCAATTCGTCTACAACCACTCGCTGCTGCACGATCGCATGGGCTTCAGGGACCGGCCGGAGCCCGACAAGCGTCGCCACATGCTGCGGCTGTGGCTGTCCGTCCCGGGCGACCGGCCGCTGCCCGACAGCTTCCGCCAGCGTTACGGATCAATCACGATCGGCGATCGCGGCGGCATCGTCCTCAAGGAAACGAAGCTCAACGTACCGCTCTGGTGAGCTGGGGCACATCGGCGGCAGCGTCCTGATCCCGCTGCGCGAGCTGGCGTCGCGTGCGGGCGAACTCGACGCGCACCGCACCCGGCCGATCGTTGCCGTATGCCGTTCCGGCGTTCGCAGCACGACCGCCGCTGCGATGCTCTGCGGTCTGGGCTTCGAGCAGGTCTACAACCTGAAGGACGGGATGGTGGACTGGAACGACCGCAAGTGGCCTGTGGAGCGCTGACAAAAAAACGATTGCCAAACGATTACCGGGGAGGGTAGACGTTGATTCCGGAGACCGTTCGCATTCCGGCGAAGAAGTGCCGGTATGGCCGCCTGACGTGAAGGTGCAGCTGCTTGCCGCAGCCGGCACGGGGGTCGTGGACTTCGCCGTCGAGCGCGAGCGCGGCCGGGTGACAAAGCTTCTCATGCCGGACTTGTATCCCGGCTCACTCCTGCTCTTCCCAGCCGAGTACTTCCATGCGGTAAATCCGTACGGCGGAGAGCGCCCGCGCATCACGCCGTGGAACATCAATTACACGAAATTGTCCGGCGATCGCGCGGACGGATGGAAGAACTGAATCTTCTATTCGACAAGCTGCAGGTCGGCGATCACCGCATTGAGGAAGCGGCCCGCCTCGCCGCCGGTCACCACGCGATGATCGAAAGTGAGCGAGAGCGGCAGCATGCGGCGCACCGCCGGCTGGTTTTCGACAACGGCGACCTGTTTTGCAATCCTTCCGGCGCCCAGTATCGCAACCGTGGGCGGCAGCACGACTGGGGAGGCATAGCGGCCGGAGATCGTGCCGTAATTGGAAAGGGTGATCGTATTGCCGCGCAGCTCCTCGGGTGGAACCCGGCGGGCACGCGCGTCGGCGACGAGCCGCTCGAGCCCGCGCTCGAGGTCGTCCACGCTGCGTGACTCGACGTTGCGCAGCACGGGAACGAGCAGTCCGTCGGGCGTATCGACGGCGATTCCCACATCGACTTTCTTCAGCACCCAGCGCCCGATCTTTTCGCTGTCGTACCACGCGTTGAGCGAGGGCTCGGCGCGGCAGCCGGCAACGAGCGCGCGGATCAGGCGCAGCATGACGTGTGTCCCCTGTGGCCAGCCATCGATGTCGCTGTCGTCCATGATTGTCGCCGAGGCGACTTCGGCGTTCGCGAGCTCCATGTTCTGCGCCATGACGCGCCGCACGCCGCGCAGGATTTCGATCGGCCCGGTCTCGGCGAGCACTTTTGCGGCGCGCTGCACGTCGTGCGCGGTGATGAGGCCGTCGGCGCCCGTGGGCGTCACCATCGCGAGATCGACGTTCAACTTGCGGGCGAGCGCGCGCACGGCGGGCGTTGCCTTGATTCCGCCGGCGGCCGGTACCGCCGGGGCGGGCGCTGCGGCAACCACTTTCTGTCCCACCTCCACCTTGCCGACCACGGTGCCCGCGTCCGGCGTTTCGCCTTCGCCTTCGAAGGCAACGAGCGGCGCACCGATATGGGCGATTTCGCCGGGCGCGCCGTAGAGCTTCACGATGCGTCCGGAATAGGGCGCCGGTATGTCGACGATCGCCTTCGCCGTTTCGACCGATACCATCGGCTGATCGGCCTTGACCTCGTCGCCCACAGCGACCAGCCATTTGACGATCTCGGCTTCCTGCAGGCCTTCGCCGAGATCGGGCAGCTTGAAGATTTTCATACGCGTTCCTTCAGTGTGCTGACCGGCGCCGCCGCGGGCGATCCGCCGCGCCGCTCGCGCGATGATCCGGCGCAGAGCAGCCACGCGAGGCCGATCGCGGCCGAAGTCGCCGAGGCGAGCAGAATGCCGAGCTTCGCCTGCGCCACGAGCGCCGGGTCGCGGAAGGCAAGCTGTGCGATGAACAGCGACATGGTAAATCCGATGCCGCCCAGCCAGGCGGCGCCGAGCAGATGCCTCCATTCGACGCCGGCGGGCAGGCGGGCGAGGCCGAGCCGCACGGCGAGCCAGCTGAAACTGCTGATGCCGGCGAATTTGCCGAGCACCAGCCCCGCGAGCACGCCCTGCGTCACGTTATTCGTCAAGGCTTCTGCCCAGGCGACTGCGCGCAAATCGATCCCGGCATTGGCGAGCGCGAAGATCGGAAGGACGACGAACGTGACCCATGGCGTAAGGCTGTGCTCGATGCGTTGCAGCGGGCTTTGCACCGCCTCCGCTGAATGCTTCATGGCCTCGGCGATCGAGGCCATGCGCTGATTGCTGAGCGGATCGTCCGGCGTGTCGACGTCGAGGCGGTGGGCGCGAAAGGCGGCATGAAGCTCCTCGATGCGCTGCTCGAATTGGACAGGCGAGTAGGCTGGGCGCGCCGGTATCGCGAGGGCAAGGAGTATTCCGGCGAGCGTCGCATGCACGCCGGATGCGTGTACCGCGAGCCACAGGAGCACTCCAACCAGCGCATAGGGCAGGGGATGACGGATGCCGCCGCGATTGAGCAGCACCAGTGCCGCGAAGAGAATCAGCGCCGTGACGAGCGCTTTCACATCGAGATCCGCTGTGTAGAAAATCGCGATGACGAGCACGGCGCCCAGATCGTCGGCTATGGCGAGGGCGGTGAGGAAGATGATGAGGTTGCGCGGAATGCGCGAGGCGAGCAGCACCAGTATCCCGATCGCGAAGGCGATGTCGGTCGCCATCGGGATACCCCATCCCGACGCGGTCGGTGTGCCAGCATTGAAGGCCGCGTAGATGAGTGCCGGCACGATCATGCCGCCGAGCGCGGCCGCCACCGGGAGCGCGGAATCCCTCAAGGAAGAGAGTTCACCCACCAGTATCTCGCGCTTGAGCTCGAGGCCGACGAGCAGAAAGAACAGCGCCATCAGCCCGTCGTTCACCCAGTGCCGCCAGGTGAGCTCCAGCTTGAATCGGTCGCCCGCGGAGATCGAAAACGGCGATTCCCAAAAGCGCTGCAGCGCTTCGTCCCCGATCGCGGTGGCAAGCCCGAGCGCAATGAGTGTCGTCGCGATGAGGACGATGCCGCCCGTGCTCGTGCGGCGCAGGAAGCTCTCGAATGGGGAAAGGACGCGTCCAAAGAGCGCTTCCAGCGGGTAACGGGGCTGCTCCATGCGATGCGATTCAAGCGAAAGCGATCGCTCTTCTTGCCGCGTTGACGATACGGCGCTTGTCGGGCATGTAATGCTTTTCGAGACGCGGGAGCGGGACCACCACGTCGTAGCCGGTGACGCGCTGCACCGGGGCAAGCAGGGTAAGCAGCCCGTCCTCCGCGAGATTGGCCGCGATCTCGGAGGCGAAGCTGCAGGTGCGCGGCGCTTCGCTCACGACGACGCAGCGGCCGGTTTTCGCCACCGAGGCGAGTAGGGTGTCCATGTCGAGCGGCTTCAGCGTCGCAACATCGATCACCTCGGCACTGACGCCTTCCTCCTCGAGTTCCGCGGCCGCCGCCAGCGCTTCGTGCGTCATGGCGCCCCACGCGACGAGCGTTACATCGCTCCCCTCGCGCAGCGTGAAGCAGCTGTCGAGCGGAAGCGCCTGACCGTCGTCCTCGACTTCCTCCTTGAACAGGCGATAGAGCCGCGTCGGCTCCAGAAATACCACGGGGTCGGGGTCGCGGACGGCCGCGAGCAACAGTCCGTATGCCCGTCGCGGGGAACTGGCATACACCACGCGTATGCCCGGAATGTGTGCGAACATGGCTTCAGGGCTTTCGGAATGGTGCTCCGGCGCGTGGATGCCCGCGCCGCACGGTGTGCGCATGACGAGCGGGCACGCGAGACGGCCGCGCGTGCGATGCCGTATGCGCCCCGCATGGTTGACCATCTGATCGATGGTGCTGTAGCCGAAACCGGCGAATTGGATCTCTGCCGCCGGCTTGAGGCCCTCGACTGCCATGCCGATCGCCATGCCGATGATAAGCGCTTCGGCAAGCGGCGTGTCGATCACGCGTTCGGGGCCGAAGCGCTCCAGCAGCCCCACCGTTGCGCGGAACACGCCGCCATCGACACCTACGTCCTGGCCGAGCACGACGACGGCCTCGTCGTCCTGCATCGCGCGCTGGAGCGCGAGGTTTACGGCTTCAACGAGCGTGATCTGGGCCATAAGCTATCCCGGGTCTAAATGGCGTCAGACCCCGTCATGGGGTCTGACCCCTCCGCATTGCTCGAGACTTCATCGCGCTGCTTCTCCATCGCTGCGGGAAGTTTTGCATAAAGGTGATCGAACATCTGCTCCACAGAGGGCGCCGGCGTGTCGAGGTAAGCCTGCACCGAGGCCTGCACCTCCTCGTTGCATTCCCGAAGCAGCCCTTCCTCCTTCTCCCTGCTCCATACCCCGCACGCGATGAGGTGATTGCGAAGACGCAGCACCGGCTCGCGCTTCCACGCCTCCGCGACTTCGTCCGCGCTGCGATAACGCGAGGCGTCGTCCGCCGTCGTGTGGTCGGAAAGACGGTAAGTGAGGGCCTCGATGAGCGTAGGCCCGCCGCCATGGCGCGCCTTCGCGAGCGCCTGGTCCATCGCGTGGCGTACCGCGACCACATCGTTGCCATCGACCTGCACGCCCTCCATGCCCGCCGCGATGGCTTTCTGTGCGAGCGTCTGCGCGCCGCTCTGGCGCTTGCGCGGGACTGAAATCGCCCACTGGTTGTCGGTGACGACGAAGACCAATGGCAGCTTCCACACGCCGGCGGCGTTGAGCCCTTCGTAGAAATCGCCCTTGGAACTCGCGCCATCGCCGAGCGCGCACACCGCGACGCGCCGCTCCCGCCGCAGCTTCATCGCGTATGCGGCGCCCACCGCATGCGTGGCATGCGCGGCGATCGTCACACAAATGGGGAAGTCGTGGCGCGGACCACTGAAGTCGCTTCCCCGTTCGTCGCCGCCCCAGTAGAGAAAAAACTCCCGCAGCGTGACGCCGCGCATCAGCTGAGCGCCGTTCTCGCGATAGGTCATGAGGAAGGTGTCTTCCGGACGCATGGCGCTCGCGATTCCCGCATTGATCGCTTCCTGCCCGAGCAGGGAGGCAAACGTGCCGAGCTGGCCGGTGCGCTGAAGCGCGACCGCTTTTGCATCGTAGGCGCGCATGAGGGCCATCCACCGGTAAAGCGGAAGGAGCGCTTTCGCATCGCGTGCAAATTCCGGAAGCGGCTGCACGGCTTTTCCGTGCTCGTCCAGAAACTGCAACCGATGAATCTCGAACTTCGCAACGAGAGTCATTACGAGCCTTGGCCTCAGCTAGATTTTAACCAGCGCGAGCGGACTTGCCATGGTCCGAGTTCCCGGCGCCCGCTATAAGCTAAAGGAACTAGAAGCTAAAGGAACTAGACCGTGCGCAGTGCCGCGAAATGGCAAGCCCATGCCGACGGGATACCGGTTTTGTGGCGCCCCGGGTTCGAGAGCCAGCGCTGATCCGAACTACTCTTCGCCCGATGCCGATCATGTCACCGCTGGCTGCGCGATGATCCACAAGCTCAACATGGTATAGCCCACCATCAGCGCGAGCAGCGGGAACTGGCTGACGAGGATCGGCCTTGCGCCGTTGAAAAGATACGCCGCCATGCGGTGCGCGAGATAAACCGCGATTACGTGGCCCGCAACGATGGCGATCACTCCGGTGTACCAGGCGAATTTGGCGCCGACCAGCGCGATATCCGGCTTGTATGCGGCGGTGCCAAAGAGATTCCAACCGAAACCGAACGGGTCGGAGATGGCCGGAATGATGTACTGGCCGCTCAGCAGAAAGAACACGAGGTAATGCGCCACGTGGTACGCGATGGCGATGGGGAGCAGCGTCAGCACGAAATAACGGGCAAGTTCACCTGCTGAAAACTTTCCCGTGAAAACCGCCGTGAGCCGGCAGCATGCCAGCAACACCGCGCCCAGCGTGACGGGAAAGAGCAGGAACAATGCTGTAGCGACCGTGTAGAAATTGAACAACCAGCCGATGCCGGACAGGCGCTCGCCGAGCGCCGTGAAAGTTTGGTAGAGGGCGGTCCATGCCGGCGTCGCGATGAAGCCATCGAACGTGACGCTTGCGAGCAGCGCCAGAACCGTCGCCGCCGTTGACCACGATACGGGCTCGCGAACCAGCAGCCCGGAGCCTGGCGGACGCAGCACGAGCCTTCCTTGGGCTCGTGCAAATGGGGCAAAGCGCGAGAAAGTGGAGAACACAACCGAGAAGGCCTCGCCGTGCGCGAGCCAGGTGCCGCGTCCGAAGACGACCATGGCACTCCACGTGATGAGCGAATAGGAGACGATCAGCACTCCCAAGGTCCGTACGTCCTCTCCTTCGCCGGAGATGATCTCCAGCCAGGCGAACGAGAGGAAAAGTACCACGGCGGGCCATACACCGAGGCGGGCAGGGTAGGGCCGCTCGAGCGAGAGCCGTGCACCCGGCCGCCTCATCTGTAAGCCTTTCTCCGCGGCGGCGAACAGCACACTCCAGGGGTTGATCACTGCCCACACGTCGCCGATGAATGTGTTGATGAACATCATTCCCACCCACCAGATCAACCAGACCATCGTGGTCGAGATGTTTTTGAACGGATTCGTGTCGCCGAACAATGCTGCAGCGATGACGAGCAGAAAGAGGAACACGGAGATCGTTTGCATCAGCCCTGTGACCGTTCGATTGCAAACGATACGGTCCAGTGCGGGCACGACGAGCCGCGGTGAAGCGAGAGCTGCGCTTCCCGCGCGCTCCGTCGAAGCGAAGGCAAGCACGGCAAAGGACAGCGCAACCGCTGCGCCGGCCCCCGCAAGGAAGTATCCGAGCGGGAGCGGCAGATCGTAACGAATCGCAAACCCGTGGCCGAACGACTGCGACGGCCAAGCAAGGAAGAGACATGCTGCAGCGAGCACGCGGGCGTGAGGATGAGGCCCTATGGCGAACACGCTTACTCCGGGTAGACCTCGAGATGGAACAGCGGCTTGTGTGCATGGCCACCGCGTGCGCTCTGCGTATGAATCTCCACCGGGAAACGACCTGTAGCTCGCGCCTCGAGTTTCATTTCCGCAACGCTTCCCGGATGCACTGCTACCGTCAGGTCATACCCGTGCAGATGCAGCTCCAGCGGTTTGTCGCTCGTCCAGCGGAGCACCACGGTATCGCCGCGCAAGACGCGCACGGACTTGCTTCCCGTCACCACGCCGTTCCTGACCGCGATCTCGATGATTCTCGTGCCGGCTCCCTGGACACTTGGAGCAGGAGCGAGCACGAGGGCCAGAGCGGCGGCGGTGACCCAGCGCAAAGGTCGCTTCATCGTTGCCCCTCTCAGAACCGAGCGCTTATGCCGACGAGCGCCGACCAGTCGGCCGTCAACTGCACGCCGTTGACGTACTGGTAGAGCGGCTTTTGCACGAATGCGTAGACCTGCGTCGTCTTCGTGAGTGCGTAGCTTATTCCCGGGCTCACGAAGAGAAACCGTCCGCCGGTATCCTCCGGTTCCGCCTGCGCGCCGGAGTCCCTGCTTCGATAGAGCGCGTTGAGCTGAAGCATGAGCCCGATCGCACTGGTCGCTTCATAGCGGTAACCGAGATCGACCGTAAAGCGGCGCCCCGGCTTGTAGTCCTCGCGGCTGTTAAGGGGCAGCTGCACCAAAGCCTGGACGAACCAGGAAGAATCGCTCGCCGGCAGTACGCGGCTGTAATAACCGCCAAAGAGGAGATCCGTGGTCCCGCTGCCCGGTTGCAGCGAGCGTTCGGCGCGTTCGCCGTTGGCATTGCGAACGTCTTTGTCTCCAGTGGGAAGCTTGAGGCCCAGATTGAGTCCGTAGAAGCTCAGCCCGTGCGTTGCTGCGTCTTCCGCCATCCACTGGCGCCGCCCCTGCACACGCACGTCACCGAGCCGCGTGAAGTCCCATTCCTCCAGCAGCTGGGCGCCGCGATGGTTGTGGATGTGCGCGTGCTCCCGATCCACGACCGGCACGCTCGCAGCGACTCCCCAGTCCTTGTCGATGGTGTAATCGATCTCGGCGAGCAGGTTGCGATTGATGGTTTTGATCTCGTCGTGATGGCGGGGAATCTGCCCGAAGGCGACTCGATCGCTGCCGGATCGCAGGTCGTCCTGTTTGATGTATTCATAACGCAGTTCGACTCTGAATCCGGCTTCCGGGGCGAATCCCTGAAGGTTCCAGTTGGTGTTCACCATGCAGAACGAAGCGCCGCACGATGCCATGGCGTGCTGATAGGGCAGCGCTGCAAGGATGGCTGTGGCGCAAGCGCGCCGCAGCCCACGTGTGATATACATTTGTTGCTCCAGCCAATAGATGAGTGACGGCGCGCCGGGCGAAAGTTGGGACCGGCGCAAGCAGTCGGGGAGCCGCAATGTTTCCTGCAGCTATGGGCTCAACCACGTTCAGGAGGCTGGGGTGGGCCGCGGGCGAGATGGTCGTGGACGCGTTCCGAGATTTGCAGGGACGCCTGTGGCGCTTCGGGGACGGTTTTCCGCAAGTCCCGAAGGCGCAGGATAAGCCCGGACCGCGAAGGCACGAACGCCTTGAGAGTCGTAATGCAGCACGGACAATCGCCTACACAGAACGTGTCCGGAGCAGCGGGGGCTTCGTGGGCAGTTTCGTGTGAATGATCCGAGTGTGCCGCGTGGTTAACGCTGGCCTCATCCGAGCCATGCGAGTGAGCTGCATGCCCATGAGCGGGCAAACCATACGGCGCCATCCCGGCAATAGGCACGAAGGCGTGCAGAACGACGCCAAGCAGTGCCCACCATGCAGCGAAGCGATTTATCCGTTTTTTCATCCGCGATCGGCGAGCGCGTGATCTCACTCCCCATCAGCATACACCTGCGGATCGAATTCGAGATAGGCGCGGCGCACTTCGACATAAGCGTTGGCATCTCCTGGATGCCATACGCGCACCGAACGTGCTCGTCCGCCAGTGTCGAGATCCCGAACGACGAAATGCCCCGCAGCGTCTCGGTACGACAGCCGCGCGACGGGTGCGCGCTCGGTCGGCAGCACGACGCGCCATTGGCTTGCATCTGCGGGAACCACCTCTCGCGCTGCACGCGCTACTCAATCGAGCGATATGGGCTCGGTGGGGGGGAAGTCGCGTCCCGGGCATCATCCAGCGATCGATCTCGCGGTCGAAAACGCTTAGCGTCCCCATTGCCGCGGTAAAACAGCGACGCATCAGCTCGCGTATAGCCCGGGACGCGATAGCTGTTGGCGAGACCGCCTTCGCGCTCCCCGGCGGCGAAAAGACCGGCTCCAACTCCGAAGCCTTTCCACTCGCCGCTCCGGACCTCGTGTGTCACCCACACGCTGCCGGAGAGCCGCGGCACCCTTGGATACGGTTACCCGGCGTGAATGTGTTGTCCTTGGTGAGGGTGGCGTCTGTATAAGCTGCGGACCCGAGCAGTTTCCAGGCCGGGCTGAGGTCGCCTGCAAGATCCAGCTCTATTCCGCGGGCGCGCTGCTAGCCGGTCTGAATGGAAAAGCCGGGATTGTCCGGATCGGCAGTCGTCACGTTCTGCCGCCTAAGCTCATACACCGCTAGCGTTGCGCTCAGCCGCCGATTCAATAGGTCAGCCTTGATCCCCGCCTCAGCCTGTCTCCCGTCTCCGGCTCGAACGGTGTCCCGTCGAAACTCGTTCCGACGGTAGGCACGAAGGAGCGCGAGTAGCTCGCATAGAGCGATGCCCATGGCGCCACGTCGTACATGATTCCCGCACGCGGGGGATACTTGCGTCGTCGTTGACCGTGGTGCCGCTGCTGCTTACTGTCGTCTGTCGAGTGTCGTCGTAGCGCAGGCCGAGCAGCAGTTTCCAACGCTCCCCGAGCCAGATCTGGTCTTGCAGGTACAGCGCGCTGTACTTGAGCTCCTGATCATTCAGCGGGGCCAGTGCGCCCAACGGTCCTGGCTGGGGCGCCGTACACCTGGTTGAAGATGTCGATAGGGGCAAGCGAGGTGCTCGCCAATCGCACGCCTTTTGCGCGGTTCCCGTCTCCAGGCCGAGAAGCAGCTTGTGGCCCACGTAGGCGCGCGTGAAGTCGCCCACCGCCTCGAACTGCAAGGTCCATTGGTCGGCGTCGTCCCGCTGGTCCCTCGCCTGGCCATTTCTGATAAGCGGCGTTGACGCGCAGCGCCAGAGAGGAAGCTCTGAAAGCCGCGTACGATGAAGGAATCGCCGCGGTTGCCGAAGGTGCTCCCGGGGCGCACGCTGCTCACGTTCTCGATCACGTCCGCCATTCGGGTCGCCTGCTGATCGTCGATAACCTGCTTCGGGACTATCTGTATCGCAGATGGTATTTCCCGGATCGGGGTATCGGTCTTGGTGGCGGTTCCGGTACGCTCGGCGCGGTAACCCTCAACCG
>CAMPGR010000121.1 GCA_946885605.1 uncultured Pseudomonadota bacterium | reverse complement strand
CGTTCACCGCTAGCCGTTCACCGCTGACCTATCCAAGGCATGCTGCACGAAAAAGTTTTGATCCTCGATTTCGGCGCGCAGTATTCGCAGTTGATCGCTCGCCGCGTGCGCGAAGCGCAGGTGTACTGCGAGCTCCACCCTTGGGACGTGAGCGACGAGTTCATTCGCGACTTCAATCCGCGCGGCATCATCCTCTCCGGCGGTCCGGCATCGGTGTGGGAAGGCGGCACGCCGCGTGCGCCGCAGGCAGTGTTTGAAATGGGCGTTCCCGTGCTCGGCATCTGCTACGGCATGCAGACCATGGCGGCTCAGCTCGGCGGCAGTGTGGAAATGGGCGCCGTGCGCGAGTTCGGGTATGCGGAGGTGCGAGCGCGCGGGCATTCGGCGTTGCTGCGCGACATCCAGGACCGCGTGACGCTCGAAGGGCATGGGCTGCTCGACGTCTGGATGAGTCACGGCGACAAGGTGAATGCCGTGCCGCCCGGCTTCAAGGTGATCGCGAGCAATGCGGCAACGCCCATCGCCGGCATGGCCGATGAGGAACGCAAGTTCTACGGCGTGCAGTTTCACCCCGAGGTCACCCATACCCTGCAGGGAAAAGCGATCCTCGAGCGCTTCGTGCGCGAAATCTGCGGCCTGTCCGGCGACTGGAAGATGCCGGACTACATCGAGGAGGCGGTCGGGAAGATCCGCTCCGAGGTGGGCAAGGACGAAGTCGTGCTGGGGCTCTCGGGCGGCGTCGATTCCTCGGTGGCCGCGACGCTCATTCATCGCGCGATCGGCCGCCAGCTGACGTGCATTTTCGTCGACAACGGCTTGCTGCGGCTCAACGAGGCGGAGCAGGTGATGGACACCTTCGCGCGCCATCTCGGCGTAAAAGTGATTCACGTCGATGCGCGCGAGCAGTTTCTCGGTCACTTGAAAGGCGTAACGGACCCCGAGCAGAAACGGCGCATCATCGGGCGCGAGTTCGTGGAAGTCTTCCAGCGCGAGGCGGCGCGCCTGCCGGGCGTCAAATGGCTCGCCCAGGGGACGATCTATCCCGATGTCATCGAGTCCGCTGGCGCGAAGACCAGGAAGGCCCACACCATCAAGTCCCACCATAACGTGGGCGGGCTGCCCGAAACGCTGCACCTCAGGCTGCTGGAACCGCTGCGCGAGCTTTTCAAGGACGAAGTGCGCGAGCTGGGAATCGCCCTTGGCCTGCCGCGCGAGATGGTGTTCCGCCATCCTTTTCCCGGACCGGGGCTCGGTGTGCGCATTCTGGGTGAAGTGAAAGCGGAGTACGCGGATCTGCTGCGCCGCGCCGATGCGATTTTTATCGACGAGCTCCGCGCTTCCGGCTGGTACGAAAAAACCGCGCAGGCATTTGCGGTGTTCCTTCCGGTGCAGTCGGTCGGCGTCATGGGCGACGGCCGCACTTACGAATACGTCGTCGCGTTGCGAGCGGTCCAGACCGAGGACTACATGACTGCGCACTGGGCGGAGCTGCCCCATACGCTGCTCTCCAAGGTCGCCAACCGCATCATCAACGAAGTGCGCGGCATCAATCGCGTCGTCTACGATATCTCCAGCAAGCCGCCCGCAACCATCGAGTGGGAGTAGACGGGGCGCTCGGCTGTGGGCGACGATTACTACATGCAGCAGGCGCTCGAGCTCGCGGGGGAGGCTCAGCGCGCCGGCGAAGTCCCCGTCGGGGCTGTGGTCGTCAAGGACGGGACGATCGTAGGCCATGGCTACAACCGGCCGATTTCCGCTCATGACCCCACCGCGCACGCGGAAATCGTCGCCATGCGGGATGCCGCTGTACGGCTTGGCAATTACCGTCTCGGCGAATGCGAGCTTTTCGTAACGCTCGAGCCTTGCGCAATGTGCGCCGGGGCCATGATGCATGCCCGTATCGCGCGCGTGGTCTTCGGCGCCCGGGATCCCAAGACCGGCGCCTGCGGCAGCGTGATCGATCTATTCGCCGAGCCGCGGCTCAACCACCACACCCTCGTTACGGGCGGCGTCCTCGCGGACAATGCCGCAGCATTGCTGCAGGCATTCTTTGCGGAGCGCCGCTGCTAGCCGCATACCTCTCATTTGACTTTAAAAAACGATTTCAAGGGTATGACTGTATGGATTTAAACACCACTAGGAAATGATAGGCCGTACGGCTCAACTGGGCGCGTATGTTCTGATTGTGCAATGCGCCAGAATGGGCTAAATTTGTGCGTCGCAACTTCATTTGTTGAGCACAAAACCAGAGAAAGGAAGCGCAATGCGGCTTCAAGACAAGGTGGCCATCATTACGGGAGCGGGTCAAGGCATCGGGCAGGCGACGGCCCTCAAATTCGCCCAGGAAGGGGCGAAGGTCGTGGTATGCGATGTCAAGCCCGAGTCGATCGAGGAAACCGTTGCCCTCTGCAAGGAAACGCGCGGGGATGCGTTCGGTTACGTTGCCGATGTCCGGGACTTTCAGGCGCTCCAGCAGATGGTGGACGTCACGGTGGAAAAATGGGGCAGGGTGGACTGTCTGGTCAACAATGCCGGCATAGTGGCCGACGCCCAGATCAAGAACATGACCGAAGACCAGTTCGACCGCGTAATCGAGATCAATCTGAAGGGCGTCTACAACTGCACCAAGGCAGTCGTCGACACCATGCTCCGCCAGCAGGCGGGCGTGATCCTCAACGCCTCGTCGATTGTCGGGCTGTACGGGAATTTTGGACAGACCAATTACGCAGCCAGCAAGTTCGGTGTGATCGGGATGGTGAAGACCTGGGCGCGCGAATTGGGGCGCAAGGGCATACGCGCCAATGCGGTGTGCCCGGGATTCATAGCAACCAATATACTCAGTTCCATGCCCGAGAAGGTACTGCGCGCGCTCGAAGAGAAGATTCCCATGGGCCGCCTCGGCAAGCCGGAAGAGGTCGCCAACACCTTCGCGTTTCTTGCCTCGGACGAGGCGAGCTACATCAACGGCGCGGTGATCGAGGTCAGCGGCGGTCTCACGATCTGACCGTCACGCTACGGGCTCGCGTGCTCGAGCGCGAGCACGCGCAGCTTGATTTTCCCCACCCAGTCGATCAGCGGTAGCAGCTCCGCCAGCGATTCGCCTTCGAGCAGCTTGATGTGCGTTGCATCCGCGACGCTTTGTCCGAACGTCGGATCCACCGCGACCCAGCGCCCCTCCACGAGGCTTTCTGCCCAGCTGTGGAACAGGAAACCCTGCAGCTGCCCGGAGTACGCGAGACCGTTCACGACCCGCGTCGGTATGCCGATGGCACGCGCCATCGCCGTATAAAGGTATGCATGTCCCTGGCATTCGGCTTTTTTCTGCTGAAACGCGTCAAGCGCGGAAAAGACGTCGATCGGTGCCTTTTCGATGTTCTGATCGATCCACGCAACGAGTCTTTTGATGCGCTCCATCGTCGGGAGGGTGTCCGGCGCAGCGTGCTGGGCGGCCCCGCGTATGCCCGGATCCCGGCTTTGCACGGTCAATGAAGCGGCAAGGTACTTCGCGGCTTCCGCGGATTCGGGTGCTCGCGGCGCAGCCCTGGGCCGCAACCCGATCTCGCACACCTGCCGCTCGCGCGTCGTCGCCTTGCACTGTTGCATCGCGCCCGATGGCGCCGGTTGATTCAGTCCGGTGAGCTCCACCCTCATCCGCGCGGCGCGGCGGGGATCGGCGATCGGCGCTTCAGGGCGCAAGAGGCTGAACTCGATCAGGGACTCCTTTTTGTTGAGCGCGGCGAGCGCAATGTAACGCTTCGCGCGCCCTTCCTCCTCGAGGGCGGAGATCATCACTCCGCGTAATGCAAGCTCGAACACCGGGCGTCCCTGGCGGTCGATCCATGTCGTCGTGCTCTGGCCGTGGAGCCGCGTCTCGAGCTTGTAGGCGTTGCCTTCGAAGAACTGGCTCTGCTCGTAAGCCGCCACCTGCTGCCCAATCTCCGCGACGACCTGCGTCTGCCCGTCATACACCGGGTAGCGGTATTCGGCGCCCAATCGCAGCCCGTGCACGACAGGATAGAGGGCGATGACGCTGCTCGGATGAATCTTCCCGGGCGCGGGGAACGTGCGTTCCGTGGTCTTGCCGGCGTTCACCAATCTGACGTGCAACGCTTCGCCAACGCGCCTGCCCGACTGGATGAGCTCGCTCCCGTCGATGCGGTAGTCGTATTCGAATTCCTGCAGCCCAAGCGTTTCAT
The DNA here is from genome assembly GCA_946885605.1 of uncultured Pseudomonadota bacterium. The sequence continues at coordinate 7,785 of CAMPGR010000121.1, read as the reverse complement.
CGACGACGTCGCGTGCCTTGAGCACGATCTTTTTTTCGATGCCGAGAAAACGCAACACGAACGACGCTTCGGAGCGGATCTCGTAGCGACGCCCCTCGCCCGCAAGCGGCCGAACGGCAAAGTGAGTGAAGCCGATCTTCTCGCCATTGAAAACGATGCCGGTCCAGTACTGCGAGTACGGCAGCTCGGAAAGCGGGTAGGCGAGTGGCGTGTCGGGTGCCGGCCCTGCGTCACGAAAGTAGAAGCTCTGGCAACCGGCCAGAAGGAGCAACGCCGCCGGCCCGGCGAAACGGCGAAGAAGCCGATCCCTCACGGAGCCTCCCGCTTGCTGGAAACTATCCGTCGAAGAGCGCCTCGATTTTACGCCGGTCAGGGGCGAGGGTGACGCCTCGTTCGGTGACCAGAGCGGTCACGAGATTTGCCGGCGTCACGTCGAACACCGGATTACGCACCGGGATGTCCGGCGGCGCCCAGCGCATCGCCCCGTAGCCCGTCACCTCTTCGGGGCTGCGCTCCTCGATCGGAATTTCGGCGCCGCAGGCGACGCTTCGATCTATCGTCGATAACGGGCACGCGACGTAGAACGGCACGTTATGGCGCTGCGCGAGCACCGCCACGGCATAGGTGCCGACCTTGTTCGCAACGTCGCCATTCGCAGCGACGCGGTCCGCGCCGACGATCACGGCATCGACTTCCCCGCGGCTCATCAGGAAGCCCGCTGCATTGTCCGCGATCAGCGTGACGGGAATCGCGTCGCGCTGCAGCTCCCACGCCGTCAGGCGTGCGCCTTGTAGAAACGGGCGTGTTTCATCGGCCAGCACGCGGATCCGTTTTCCGGCTTCAACCGCCGAGCGTACGACGCCAAGCGCCGTGCCATGGCCGGCGGTTGCCAGTGCGCCGGCGTTGCAATGCGTAAGGACACGCGCGCCGTCATGAAGGAGCGCGGCGCCGTGCTCGCCCATCATGCGGTTGAGACGCACGTCCTCGGCTGCGATCGCGTGCGCTTCGCGTAGCAACGCATTGGCGATCGCCCCCGCATCGGCTCGTTGAACCGACTTCAACTTCACGCGCATGCGCTCAAGCGCCCAGAAGAGGTTGAACGCGGTAGAAAGCCCGCCGCGGCGGAAATATCCCGGCGCAGTGTCGCGCATTCGATGCGATGAAATTCGCCGCTGTCGCTTGCATCTCGCTGCGGCAACACCCAAGCGCGATGGCGCGCGAGATAATCCTCTGCCATTTGCGCGAGCCCGATCATTCTTTCGCAGGATTCGCGGGCCGACCGGCCGAAAGAGAAGACACCGTGGTTCATGAGCACCATCCCGATCGTGTCCGGCCCCGCTTCCTGCGGGAACCTGACTGCGACGAGCCGCGCAAGGTCGAAACCCGGCATGACGTAAGGGATGACCACCAGCTTGCTGCCGTAAATCTCGCGTATGCGCGCCTCGCCGTTCGCCGTATTGGTCACGGCAAGAACTGCATCGGCATGCGTATGGTCCACGAACCTGTAGGGCAGGATGGCGTGCAGGATGGTCTCGACCGAGGGGGGCGGGGCCGACGACTTCGTCATGTGCGTCTGCAGCTCGTTCACCATCTGCGGATCGCTCAATGCTTCAAGCCGCGCGAGCTTGAGGAGATGGCTCATCCGCACCGGCGAGAAGCCGGCCGCCTCGATCGTCTCGAGATCCCAGCCGCTTCCCTTGACGTAGAGGATCTCCTCTTCCTCGCCGACCAGATTGCGCTCGCGTATCTTGACGGAAGTATTGCCGCCTCCGTGCAGGACCAGCGACTTGTCCCGCCCCAGCAGGCGAGAGGTGTACACGCGCGCGCCCAGCTCGCCCGGAAACTGCTGCGCCTCAGAATCGTTCCACAAACTCTTCATGTCGATGCCGCGCTCATGGGCGCTAGGGTGATGCGCTAACCGCAGCGAGTTTACGCTTAAACTAGCGAGCCATGAATGCCGCGTGGGTCGTACGCGAAGTCGGTTGGCACGCGCACCGTGCGGAGCTTCAGGCTATCCGCAGGGCCGTTTTTGTCGAAGAGCAGCGCGTGCCCGAAGAGCTCGAATGGGACGAGATCGATGCACAGTGCCAGCACGTCCTCGCCTTCTCGCCGGATGGCATCCCGATCGGCACGGGGCGGCTCCTTCCCGACGGCCACATCGGGCGCATGGCGGTGCTCAAGGGGTGGCGGGGGAGAGGCGTCGGCTGCGCGACACTGCGCTTCCTCATTGGGCTTGCGCGGGAGAAAAGCTTGGGCGCCGTGCGCCTACATGCGCAAACGCACGCACTCGGCTTCTACGCGCGGCACGGATTCACCGCCATCGGGGATGAGTTCATGGAAGCCGGCATACCGCATCGCGCCATGGTGCTGCAGCTGGAGCATTAATCCTCGGCAAGGGGCGCGGCAGCGCGCTTCAACGTGAAGCGCTGCGCCGTTTCGCCGATTGGCGCGCCGTGAGGACCGAACCGGCGCTCGATGTAATGCACATCGCCGTGCGCCGCGCCTAGAACAACGGTCGACGCGCGAGTGCCATAACGCTCGCCGCTGATGAAGTTGGCAGACAATTCCCGCTCGCGCTGGAGCCCAACGCCGGTGTTCGGCAGCTCATGGTCGGCGGCCTGGCTGCGGTCTGCCAGTATGCGGAAGAGCCCCTCGATCAGTGCGTCCTCGTCCGCGCCGAGCAGCGCTTCCAGCGCAAGCTTGCTGCGCTGGATCTTGGGCCACGGCGTATTGAGCAGATGGTTGCTGAGACCGTGCACGCCGGGTGGAATGCGCGACACCCCAGAGCCGCGGTTGGAGAGCCAGTACAACGCGTCGAGTTCGCCCGCGATCAGGATAAACCCGTTGTACTCCTCGCCCCGCGCTTCGACCTGCTTCAGATACGTTTCCGCGTCCGCTTCGCCCGCAAGATACGCGCTCACCAGTTCGCCGCGGGAGCGCGGTGCATCGCGCGGGGCGTGGGCATTGCGGAAGTTCGTGACCGCGGCAACCCGGCCGTTGCGCGTCATCGCGAGCCAGCTGCCGCCGCGGACGAGATCGCGACCGCCATAGATGTCGGGATGAGCGCTCCAGAATGCGGCAGGTGCGGCGGGCCGGGAGTAAGCCTCATCGCGATTGGCGGCCAGAACGAGGGGAAAATGCGGGTGTGCGAGATGCGCGAAGAGGATGAGGCACATCAGGCGTTCACGACTCGAAGCACTCGCAGTGCCGGGTGGTGTCCGGCTCGAGGAATTCCCTCACCTTGATCTGGTCCGCGATGTCGGCCAGTTCCCACTCGAAGTGAGCCTGGTCGCTGACGTTCTCGTAGACCTCCATCCACAGGAGCGGTTCGTCGCGCTTCTTGAGCAGGCGGCCCGAGATGCCGGTCGCCTTCTGGACAGCGGCGAACAGTTCCCGGATACGGGGCTCGCACGCCTGCGCTTTCTCAGGGTTGACGCGGTAATAGATGTAATAGGAACAGGTCACGGCGCCTCTCCTTCAGCGTCAATTGTAGTCGTTTCCGCCCTCGCCGGCGCCGCGTGGCCGTGTTCCACTGCCGAGCAGGGAAGCGATCAGCGCGATGCGTAGGGCAGGGGGAGGAACGCAAGCGCCGGACCGCCAAGCGACTTCCAGCGCACGTCCCCGGCATCGGCGCTGCTCGTGTGGATGACGGCGAGCGCATCGCAGCCGCCTTCCGGTGCGCGTGCCGCGTTGACGATCATTCCGCTCGACTGCCCGCCCATGTCCGCGCTGTAGAGCTTGTCGCCGGGCTCCACTCGAGCGTCGGTCGCGATGTGCACGCGATACATGCGCTGTCTGACCTGGCCCCGATAGTGCGCCCGCGCGACGATCTCCTGTCCCGGGTAACAGCCTTTCGAGAAGCTCACTCCGTCGATGAGATCGAGGTTCACCATCTGCGGAACGAATTGTTCCTGCGTGGCCGGCGTGATCCAAGGAATACCGTCACGGATGTCCAGCCATTGCCACGACGGCTCGGCGCTTGCCTTCGCGTGCCGCTTCAATGCTTCCTCGAGCGCGGCCCCTGGTTCGTTCGCCGCGACGATCTCGTAGCGGTCGATGCCGATCTGAATAAGCATTGCATCGCCTGCCTGCGTCACATCGTGCACGCCGCCCGGTACATCCCCGAAGACGTTCTCGATGATGCCGACGGCCCCGCGTCCCGCGAGCCCCAGTCGCCGGTAGCTTCCCGTCGCATCGATCGCTTTCACCTTCGAGCGCAGGATGTACATCGAGAGCCGCTTCTGTAGCGGCGCGCACAGCGGCGCGGGAAGCTGCATGAGGTAGTCCACGCCCGTACGCCACAACAGAAAATTCGCGAGGATGCGCCCTTTGGGAGTGCAGTAGGCGCCGTAGGTGCTCCTGCCGGTTGCCAGCCCTTCGACATCGCACGTCAATTGCCCCTGCAGGAAGCTTTGCGCATCCGCCCCGGAAAAAACCAACAACCCGCTTTGGTTTAGGCGATGGAGCGTGATTTGGCCTGCCGTCAATGTCCTGACCTCAAAAATTAGCTTCGAACAATCAGCATATTACATAAAAAGCGGGAATCTTGCGGGGGCACGGACGCTCCGAATACAGGACAATGCCGCCCCGCTTTGACTTTGGGGGCGCCCATGTTCGTCGTAGGAACGGTAATTGTGCCCGTAAAGCTGAAACGCGTTACCGACGAGGAACCGGGACTCACACGCAAGATGACGAGTTTCGGGTTCAAGTATTACTACCCGGACGGGCGGCCGGTGCGCCGCCGCGCGCTCATCAAGCGTATCAACAAGCTCGCGATTCCGCCCGCGTATACCGGCATCTGGATCTGTCCGGACCCGCAGGGCCACATCCAGGCGACCGGGCGCGACGCACGGGGAAGAAAACAGTACCGCTATCACCCCGACTGGGACCACGTGCGCAATGCGACGAAGTACGAACGCATGCTCGGCTTCGGCAAGGCATTGCCCAAGATCAGGAAGCGCGTCAATGCGCTCATGAAAAATGGCACGCCGCGAGAACGAGTCCTTGCGGCGATCGTGAAACTTCTCGAACACACGTTGATTCGCGTGGGCAACGAAGAATACGCGCGCGAGAACAAGTCCTATGGCCTTACTACGCTACAGAACCGGCATTGCAAAGTGACGGGCAACAAGATCCTCTTCGGTTTTCGCGGCAAAGGCGGCATCGAGCACAACATCACCGTGATCGACACCGAGCTCGCAAAGATCGTGAAGGAGTGCCAGGCCCTGCCCGGCCGCGATCTTTTTCAGTACCGCGACGAGGACGGCAAGTGCCGCTCGGTGAGTTCAGCGGACGTGAACGAGTTCCTGCGTGAGATCTCTGGCCAGGACTTCACCGCGAAGGACTTCAGGACGTGGGCGGGCAGCGTGTATGCGCTCTCGGAACTGCGCAAACTGAACGGCGCGAGGGGGCGCGAAGCGAAGAAGGGCACGGTCGCGATCATCAAGGCCGTTGCGGAACGGCTCGGCAACACCCCTGCCGTCTGCAAGAAATCCTATATCCACCCCGCCTTGCTGCAGGGACACGCCGACGGTACGCTCGGCATCGCGCGGCTCAACGGCCATCGCGGAAGGAGGATGGATGAAGGGGAGTTTCTGCGGTTTCTCAGTAGCTTGAAGCCAGGAGCGGAGAAGTCTCTGTAACTACTTCGGCAGCGGTATCGCGCCGTATGCCAAAGGCATCGATGCCTGCGCTGTTCTGCGCAAAGGCAAAACCTCACACTTTGGTAGATTTGATTTTTCTGATTTCTGGTTGTAATTTCTCACGCACCACATCCGGCTCTCGATAAAAAGACAATCACGATCTCCCGACACTTGCGTTCTTGCAGAGACATCGTGAACGCGTGGGGAATCATGCCGGACCAGGGAGGAGGCGTATGGATAGCAAGCTGCTATTCTCGTCGGCGTCCTATCTATGGGGTCTGCAGCGCATGTGCAGACTCCACCGCATTCCGTTTGCTCCAAAAATAATACTGCAGCAGGTTTCCCCGCCGTATTCCCTTCATTCCTTTCAGCATGCTGCGCAGGCAGTCGGTTTGAACAGCGTGCTGCGACACATTGCCGCAGGGGATGTAGCGGATTTGCCAACGCCATGTCTGGCAGTTTTAACGCCCGCATCTGCAAGCAACACCGCTGACGCAACGGCACACGCTGCGCAGGCTCACCGTATCGCGCTGCTACTGAAGTCTGACTCCGAGCGGATCATCTACCTGGTAGAAACCGAGGAGAAGACGAGGAGCGCGACTCTCGCAGAATTCGCGCAGGCATTCGCAGGCATCGTGTTGCTATTCGAGAGGGAGAGCACGCCCGCGTACGACCCCGATGCAATGCTGGTCCGCAAGGATTTTGGTTTTGCCTGGTTTTTTCCCGAATTGCTCAAGCACAAGGCCATCTGGCGCGACGTGCTTCTTGCGTCCCTCGCCATTCAGCTCATGGCTCTGGCGACGCCGATCTGCACCCAGATAATTATCGACAAGGTGATCGCACACCACACGACAAGTACGCTTGTTGTAATAGGGCTCGCGCTGGCTGCTTTCGTTGTCTTTACAACAGTGATGACCTGGGTCAGGCAGTACCTGGTAGTGCATACCGGCAATCGCATAGATGCAGTGCTCGGGTCCCGCGTGTTCGAGCACCTCTTCAAGCTGCCTCCCCGCTATTTCGAAACACGTCCCACCGGGGTATTGGTAGCCCGCGTCCACGGAGTGGAGACTATACGGGAGTTTCTCTCAGGCGCTGCGGTCATGCTGATGCTCGATGTGCCGTTCATGTTGATATTTCTCGGCATCATGTTTCACTACAGCATGTCATTAACGCTCGTCACCTGCGCCGCGCTCCTTGCAATCATCGTGCTGAGTGTGACGGTGACTCCGCTGTTGCGGCAAAAGATCAATACGCAGTTCCTTCTCGGTGCAAGGAACCAGGCATTTCTTACCGAATATGTATCGGGCATAGAAACGGTGAAGTCCCTGCAGATGGAGCCTCAGCTCTGTACCCGATATGGAGATTACCTCGCTAGCTATCTGAAGGCCGGATTCGACACGCGGCAGCTTGCCAACACGTACAGCGTTGTCGCGCACGGTCTGGAGCAGTTGATGATGCTCGCGATCCTGTTGCTTGGCGCAATGATCGTTATGGAGTCGAAGGAATTCACGGTGGGGATGCTGGTCGCCTTCCAGATGTTTGCATCGCGGCTCTCGCATCCGATGCTGCACCTTGTCGCGCTCTGGCAGCAATTTCAGCAGGCCGATATCGCGGTGAAAAGGCTGGGCGATATCATGAACGTTCCTCCCGAGCCCTATTCGGTGATACCGGCGCGCGAAGCGAAGAGCGAGGGTGCCATCGAGGTGCGTGACCTCGCCTTCAAGTACGCTGACAATCTGCCCTACCTCTACCGCCACCTCAGTTTCGATATCCCTCCTGGTTCCTGCACTGGCGTCATGGGCCCATCCGGAAGCGGGAAAAGCACGCTCGTAAAGCTCCTGCAAGGCTTTTATCTGCCGGATGAGGGCGCCATCCTGCTCGACGGACTCGATGTGCGGCACCGATCCGCAAACGAGCTTCGGCAGTACTTTGGCGTAGTGCCTCAGGACACCGTCCTCTTCAGCGGCACCGTCTTTGAGAACCTTGCCCTCGCTAATCCGCACACGGACTTCGACCAGATGGTGCGCGCTTGCAAGCTCGCGGAAATCCATGAAGTCATCGAAAAACTGCCTGAGGGATACCAGACGCGGATCGGCGAACACGGCGTGGGGCTCTCCGGCGGCCAGAAACAGCGCATCGCCAT
>CAMPGR010000120.1 GCA_946885605.1 uncultured Pseudomonadota bacterium | reverse complement strand
CGAAGCGGGGCTCAAAAAACTCGGCGCGCCGGCCGCGCACGCGGCGAATGTGCGGACGTTCTCCCGTCTGGAGGACATCGACTGGAAGCGCATCGACTTCGTCGTGGAGGCGGCGACCGAGGACCTGCCGCTCAAGCAGAAGATCTTCGGCGAGCTGGAAGCACTCGCGCGCCCCGATATCCCGCTCACGAGCAATACCTCCAATTTCCCGATCGGCGAAATCGGCAGGCATCTCAAGACGCGCTCACGGGTCGCCGGCCTGCACTTCTTCATGCCGGCGCACCTGGTGCCGCTGGTCGAGATCGTGAGCTCCGACGCGACCGATCCGAAAGTGGCCGAGGGCATGGTCGCGCTCATGCAGAAGCTCGGCAAGGCGCCGATCTGGGTCAAGAAAGATGTGCCAGGCTTCGTCGGCAACCGCATCCAGCACGCGATGATGCGCGAGGCGCTCTATCTCATCGCGGATGGCGTGGTGTCGCCGGAGGGTGTGGACACGGCGGTGCGCTACGGCTTCGGCTTCCGCTTCATCGCCTGCGGCCCGATCATGCAGAAGGAAATGTCCGGGTGGGACACCAATTACTTCGTCGGCAGCGCGCTCTATCCGCATCTCCACGCCGAGAAGGGCCCGCCCGCGTTGCTCAAGCAAATGATGGAGCGCAAGCACCTCGGCATGAAAACCCGGCGCGGCTTCTGGGAGTGGAACGACGAATCGGTGGCGCGCGAGAAAAACCGCATCGAGAAGGCGCTCCAGGCCGGCATGGAGATCCTCAAGGCCGACATGCAGCAGAAATAGCGGCTACTCCGCCTTGATGCCGGCTTCCTTGATGAGCGTGCCCCATTTCTTGAGCTCGGCGCGGATGTAGTCGCCGAATTCCTGCGGCGAGATGCCGGCGGGCTCGAGCCCCACCGCCTCGATGCGGGCGACGATATCCGGCTGCCTCAGAACCGCGGCCGTATCCCGGTAAAGGCGATCGATGACCGCCTTCGGCGTTTTGGCCGGCGCCATCAACGCATACCACCCGTCGACCTGGAATCCGGCGAGGCCGGTTTCCGCGATCGTCGGCACGTCGGGGAGCGCCGGGGTCCGCTTCGCGGTCGTGACGCCGAGCGCTCTCAGCCGGCCCGCCTTGATGTGCGGCATCGCGGCCCCCGTCGAGGTGAAGAGGAGGTTCACCTGCCCCGCGACCACCGCCGCGGTCGCCGCGCCCGCGCCCTTGTACGGGATGTGCACCATCTCGACATCCGACATGCGCTTGAACATCTCGATCGCGAGGTGGCTTGCCGCACCGACGCCCGACGTGGCGTAGTTGAGTTTTCCCGGCTGCTGCTTCGCGAGCGCGATGAGTTCCTTCACCGATGCGGCTTTCACCGTCGGATGCACGACGAGCACGTTGGGGCCGTAGGCGAGGATGGTGATCGGGGCAAAATCCTCCGGCGTACGGTACGGGAGCTTCTTGTAGAGGAAGGGGTTCGCGGTGAAGCCTTGCGCGATGACAAGGATGTTGTAGCCGTCGGCACTCGCGTTCGCGACGATCTCGGTCCCGATTACGCCGCCCGCCCCGGCGCGGTTATCGACCACCACCGGCTGGCCCCACTTTTCGGTCAGCTTCGGACCCACCAGCCGCGCCAGCACGTCGAGCGCGCCGCCCGGCGAGGACGCGACCACAAAGCGCACCGGACGTGTCGGAAACTCGGCCGCGGCTGCGTGCAGCGATGCAACCCCGAGCAGGGCGAGCGCTGCGAGCCGCGGGCCGCAAGACCGTTTGAAGACTTTCATATCGTTCCTCCTCGAATAACCGCCATTTCCTTGCAATGATATCGCCGTTTGCACCTTCGCTACCACGCAAGCCGAAAGCCAAGCGCGGGCGGCATCCAGATCGTGCGCGGTTTGCTCCCGTCATAAGCCATTGCGCGCGCAATGACGGTTTTTTTCCACGGCGCTTGCACTTTGCGCTACCCTATAGCCCGCAATCCTCGCTCGGTTCAACGACAAGAAGGATGCGAGATGAATAGCGCACTTCCCGGGAATGACCGATTGATTGCTCCCTCCCGCAACCGCATCCGGAAATGGCTGGCCGCGAGCCTTTCACACCGCATCACCGCCTTCTCTCTCGCAGTAGGTCTCGCCCTCGGGACCCTAGTCGGCATGGGGTCGTATCTGGTCACGCATCAGCTTCTCGCAATGGCGATCAAGCGCGAACTCGGTTACGAGGCGGCGCTCGCGGCACGCAACGTCGAGGGCGTCGTGAACGTGCTCTATCGGGATGCTTCGCGCATGTCATCGAATGGCGCGCTGATACGCGCGCTCGCGCAGCGCAATGGGCGGGACGAAGAGTTCAAGGTCTTCTTCGGCACCTATACCGGACCGGCCGGCGTCTCCACGGCGGTGAGCGTCCATGACACGTCCGGACGCCCCCTCGCCGGCACGCCGAACGCCGCGCTGCGCTCGTACGAAGGCGCGGCGTGGCTGCGGCGCGTAGTGAATCTCGGATTCACTTACAGCGAAATCATGAGCGAGGGCGGCAAGCGCTACCTCATTATCGCCCGGCCGGTGCCGGTCTCTTCGGTCTCTGCCGGGATACTCGTGTTGCGGGCGCCGCTGGATGAAGTCTTCGGCAAGGCGGTGTCGACGCTCTACGATGACTACAACAAGCGGCTCGTCTCGGACCGAGGCGAAATTCTCGCGGAAGTCCGCTGGCGGGAACTGGCGCAGCCGGTCGGGGCAACGCAGCCCATCGCGCTCGATATTTCCGCTTTCCCCGGACAACTGCAGCTCGAAATCGCGGGCGAGCGCGATGAAGTGCTCGCGCCGCTGGTCTGGCTCGCAGCCTGTTATGCGGGGGCGGCGGGCATCATCCTCATCATCGTCCTGCGCGTTGCGCGGCGCTACGGCGCGCGCCTGGGCGCGGCGCTCGAACAGCTGAGCAAACGCGCGGCGGCGATCGCGAGCGCGCCCGCCCCGATGGCGCAGCTGCCGGTCGCCGGCGAGGACGAGCTCGCCCGCTTCGCGGGCGCGTTCAACAGGCTGGCCGGGACAGTGAACGAGCTGCAGCAGGAGCTGGAAGCCCGGGTCGCGAAGCGCACCGTCACGCTGCAGGACATGAACACCGCCCTCGTGAAGGAGATCCTGAGTCACAAGAAGACCGGCGAGCAGCTGCACGTCGCCGCCAACGCGATCGAGAATGCGGCCGAGGGCGTGATGATCTGCGACGGCGACGAGCGCATCATCTCGGTCAACAAGGCGTTCACGCGCATTTCCGGGTACGCCGCCGAAGAAGTGCTGGGCACGACGCCCGACATGCTGCTGGGAGACGACGAGTCGCGGGCGCGCCGCGCCGAGATCCTGCGCATGGTCGTGGACGAGGGCCACTGGAGGGGGGAGCTCTGGAGCCGGCGCAAGAACGGCGAGCGCTATCTCGAGCAGTGCAGCGTGACCGCGGTGAAAGACGAGGTCGGCCGGCTCGTCAATTTCATCGTGCTCTTCTCCGATGTCACCAAGCAGAAGGAAGACGAGATGCGCCTGCAGTTTCTCGCGCATCACGATCCGCTCACCGGGCTCGTCAACCGTACGCTGTTCCAGCAGCGCTGCGAGGAGACGCTCATGCTCGCCGAGCGCAAGAATACCCGCGCTGCGGTCATCTTCATCGATCTCGACCACTTCAAGACCGTCAACGACTCGCTCGGCCACGCTTATGGCGACGATCTCCTGAAGCAGGCAGCCGGCCGGCTGGTGGAATGCGTGCGCAAGACGGACGTCGTGGGCCGGCTCGGAGGCGACGAGTTCATCGTGCTGCTGAACGAGGTGGGCGATTCGGGCGACGTCGCGCTGATCGCCAAGAAGATCCTCGATCGCCTCACCGCCTCCTTCATGGTGGCCGGACATGAAATCTTCGTCTCGGCGAGTCTCGGCATCAGCTGGTATCCGGACGACGGGCAGAACGCCGCGACCCTCATCCAGAACGCCGATGCCGCGATGTACGCCGCCAAGGAGCAGGGCCGGAACAATTACCAGTTCTTCTCGGCGGAAATGAACGCGCAGGCGCTCGAGATCCTCATGATGGCGAGCAGCTTGAGGCTCGCCATCGAGCGCGAGGAGCTCGTGCTCGAGTACCAGCCGCGGATCGACCTCAAGGCCGGCAAGGTGATGGGCGTCGAAGCCCTGGTGCGGTGGAATCATCCCAACCTCGGACGCATCATGCCGGGGCAGTTCATCGGTATCGCCGAGAAAACCGGGCTCATCGATCCGCTCGGCAACTGGGTGCTCAGGAACGCGTGCCGGCAGATGATCGAATGGCGGAAGAGCGGTCTTGCGCCCAATCGCGTCGCCGTCAACCTCTCCGCGCGGCAGTTCATGCAGCCCGAACTCACCGAGCGCATCGAAAGCGTGCTCGAGGAAACCGGGCTCGAGGCCGAGGCGCTGGAGCTCGAAGTGACCGAAAGCATGGTTATGCACGACCCGCAGCGCGCGGCGGTCATTCTCGAGCGGTTGAAGGAGATGGGCGTTGCCATCGCGATCGATGATTTCGGCACGGGCTATTCGTCGCTCAGCTATCTGAAGCGCTTCCCCATTGATTACATCAAGATCGACCAGTCCTTCGTGCGCGGCATTCCGCGCGACGCGGAAGACGTCGGCATCACCAACGCCATCATCGCCATGGCGAAAACGCTCGACTTGAAGCTGATCGCCGAGGGCGTCGACAATGCCGAGCAGCTCGCGTTCCTGAAGCAGGGGGGGTGCGACGAGGGACAGGGCTATCTCATCAGCAGCCCGATGCCCGCGGAATCGCTGCGACGGTTCCTGCGCACCTTCGCGGAATCGGGCCCCGCATTTATCGCAAGCGGCCGGCATTCCCCGGTCGCCGCCGCGCGCCACGTCGGTTGAGCCGAGCGGGTAGAATCACTCAAAACGGATGCGCGCCACGCGCATCGGATAGAAGAGGAGGCTCATCATGAAGCGGTATTGCGGGCTAGCAGGCGCACTCGTCTTCGGGTGCATCACGACGTTGCTTGGGACCGAAGCGGCGGCACAGTCTTATCCCGCGAAGCCGGTGCGCGTGCTGATCGCGAGCTCCGCGGGCAGCAATCCGGACACGGTCACACGGGTTATCGCCGGCGATCTCTCGCGCGTATGGGGCCAGCAAGTCGTCGTCGACAACCGCGCGGGCGCCGGCGGCAACATCGGCGCGGAAATCGCGGCGCGGGCGCCGGCGGACGGCTACAACCTTTTCATGGCCCACACGAACCACACCATCAACGCGACGTTGTACCGCAAGCTCACCTACGACCTCGCGACCGATTTCGTGCCGATCAGCCTCGTCGCGCTCTCGCCGTTCGTCGCGACCGTGCATCCTTCCGTGCCGGTCAAGTCGCTGCGCGAACTGGTGAGGCTCGCCAAATCGCGGCCCGGCGACCTCATTTATGCTTCGGCCGGCACGGGCAGCGGCACCTTTTTCTGCGCCGAGTATTTCAACGGCATGGCGGGTGTGAAGATGCTCCATGTCGCCTACAAGGGCGGCGGCCCGGCGCTCGCCGCGATCCTGTCCGGCGAGACCTCGGTGTATTTCACGCCGATCGCGACCGGCACGCCGCATATCGCAAGCGGCAAGCTGCGGGCGCTCGGCGTGAGCGCTTCGAAGCGCCTGCCAGATCTCCCCGATGTTCCCGCGATTGCAGAGACGCTCCCCGGGTACGAGATGCTGTCGTGGGCTGGAATGATGGCGCCCGCCAAAACGCCTCAGTCCATCGTCGACGCCGTTCACAAAGCAATCGCTACGGCTCTCGCAAGCGCCGAGTTGAGGAAGCGCATGAGCAGCATGGGTTACATCGTCGTGGGCAGTGGTCCCGAGGCGCTCGCCGCACATATCCGCACTGAGACCGAGCGCTACGCGAAGCTGATCCGCCAGATCGGTCTGCCGCCGCAGTAGCACGCCGTTCCTCGCGCTCCTGAATCTTTCCAGGGGCCGCGCTGTCTCACCCTCACATCGGTCATGACGGCAGTATCGTCTGCGTCGCTTGTGACCGCTTTGAAAGTTCACAAGCACGGCGTCTCACCCCACACGCACCGCGTCTCACCCCATGTACCGGGCCCTCGGCTGGCTTCCGATTGCCTTCGCCGCGCTCGTCGCGCCGGGGCCCGCTCAAGCCCAGGAAGCCGGTTCGGGTGCGCCCCCTTCCGGCGCGGCTGACGCCGAGGGCTTCCGCTTCTCGGTCGCCATCGATGCGCCGCGACCGATCAGGCAGATGCTCGAGCAAGGGCTCGATATCGCGCGCTGGGCGGCCGACGCGCGCGCCACGCCAACGCTGCTCGAGCACCTCGTTGCGGAAGCCCGCACCGCCGCACGCAATGCGCTCGCCGCGGAAGGCTACTTTTCGGCGGATGTGCGCAGCGAGATCGAACGCGACAAGACCGTGCGTGTGCACCTGCGCGTCGATCCGGGACCGCGCACCCTGGTCTCCGACGTGCGGCTCATCTTCCGCGGCGCGGCGGCCGCCAGCCCGGAAGGCGACGAGCAGATCGCGACGGTGCGCCGGGAATGGCTGCTCAAGCGCGGCGACCCCTTTCGCCAGCAGCAGTGGGAAGCCGCGAAGAGGCGAGCGCTCACCGCGTTGAGGAGTGGCCCTTATGCCGCCGCGCGCATTGAATCGAGTGCCGCGCGCGTCGATCCCAAGGCGCGCACCGCCGAGCTCGAGGTCGAATTCGACAGCGGGCCCGAGTACCGCGCGGGGCCGGCGCGGGTGACAGGTCTCAGTCGCTACCCCAAGAGCATCGTCGAGAACATGAACCCGTTCGCGCCCGGCGAGCCGTACGACCGCCTCAAGCGTGAGATCTTCCAGCGCCGGCTTCTGGAAAGCGGCTACTTCTCCACCGCGCGGCTCGAGATCGACACGGAAGCGCCCCCGGAGTCCGCACCGATTGATGTGACGATGATCGAAGCGCGCTCGCAACGCATCGATACCGGCATCTCCTTCAGCACCGACACCAGGCTCGGCGTTCAGGCGGACTACAGCAATGCCGACATCTTCGACACGGCATGGCGCCTGCGCACACGGCTGCGGCTCGACGCCAAAAACCAGTTCCTCGAAGGCAGCGTCGATACCCCGCCGCAACCGGGCGGGAGCTGGAACACCTACACGGCACGCGCGGAGCGCACCGACATTCAAAATCAGATTACCCAGCAGGCTATGGTCAGCGCGGCGCACAACTGGGGAATCGAGCGCACCCCGTCTCGCCTTACGCTTTCCGGACACGTCGAACGCAAGAAGATCGAGGGCTTCGACGTCGAGAACAACCACGCGGTATTTCTCGAGTATCGCAAGACGCTGCGTTACACGGACGAGCTGCTTTCGCCGCGCCGTGGCCTGCTCGCGACATTCGAGATCGGCACGAGCCTCCCGGGGCTCGCCACGGAGGACTTCATACGCGGCACGGCAAGGACGACGTTTCTCGTGCCGGTCGGCGAGCGCGGCGATCTCGCGCTTCGCGCCCAGGCGGGCGCCGTCGCCGCCGACTCGCGCTTCGGCATCCCTTCGAACTTTCTCTTCCGCACCGGCGGCGACCAGACGGTTCGCGGCTACGCCTTCCAGTCGATCGGCGTGCCGCAGGGTAACGCCATCGTGGGTGGGCGCTATCTTGTGCTGGGCAGCGTCGAATACACGCACTGGATCGCGGGCGACTGGGGCGCTGCCGTCTTCGTCGACGCCGGCGACGCGTTCGACAATCGCAATGCCTTCGACCTCGCGGTCGGCTATGGCGTGGGCGCACGCTGGCGTTCGCCGATCGGCCCCTTCCGCGCCGATATCGCGTATGGCGAGCGGGCGAACAGCCTGCGGCTTCATTTTTCCGCCGGCTTCACGTTCTAACGAGCGTCGTAGAAATGACTGACGCCGCTCTGTCCTCACCCCCGCCCCTCTCCCGTGTCGCGGGCGAGGGGAGATCTGTGGTGCAGAGGGTTGTCAACCATTTGCACGAGAATCAATAGACCATGCGGCGCACCCTTCTCTTCGCATTCGCCCTCCTCGTCGCTATTCCAGCGCTTGCCGCCGCGACCGCGGCATGGGTGCTTTACACCGCCGAGGGTCTCGCATGGGCGGCACGGCAGGCGACGCGCCTCACCAACGGCACGCTCGTGCTGGAATACGAGACTGGCACGCTCCGGGACGGCGCGCACTTCACCGCGATCCGCTATGAAACGCCGCCACTCGGCATCCGCGCGGAAAACGTGCGTCTTCGCGTATCGCCTGCCTCGCTCCTTCGTCTTGCGCCGCGGGTGAGCGAATTGCGCGCCGAGGTGCTTCGGCTGCGCACGCAACAGAAAACGGATGAGCCGCCGCAGCCGCTCGAAGTGCCGGCGCTTCCCTTTGCGCTCCATATCGAAGACGCGTGCATCGCGCGCTTGCTCATCGAGCGCGATGGCGCAACGACCGAGATCGATAACGTCTTCGTGCGCTACGATGGCGGGCCGGAAGAGCATCGTGTGCATGAAGCACGTCTGCGGGTGCTTGGCATCGAGGTCAGCGCAGCGGGTGCGGTGGGGAGCGATGCCCCCTACCCGGTTGACGCGCAGGCCACGCTGATGCGTGAGACGCCTGCACCGCGCGCCTCCGTCCGGATCCGCGCCGACGGCAGTCTCCAACGCATTGCGCTGGAACTTGAGGCCGACAGCGCGGGCGCGCACGTGAGTGCGCAGGGAGAGCTCCATCCCGCTGCCCCGCAACCGCTGGCGCGCTTGAGCGCCTCGCTAAGCGGGCTCGATCTTCACGCGTTCGACGCCGCCTTGCCGCAAACCGCGCTCTCCGGCGAACTTGCCCTCGCGCGTGAAGACGCGCTCCTCAGCGGCAAAGCGCGTGTTTCGAACGAGATGAGCGGGCCGTACGATGCCGGGCGCCTCCCGGTCGCCTCCGTGCGCTCCGCCATCCGCACCGACATGAGTACCGTCGATCTCACGGAGCTCCTCGTCGATCTCACTGCTGGCCGTCTCGCCGGTTCCGCACAGGTAACGCAGGCGCGCATCGCGTTGCGGCTCACGGCGCGCGAAGTGAATCTCGCCGCTTTGCATGGACGGTTGCGGGAAACGAGCCTTTCGGGAAAAGCGGAAGGTGTGGTGACGCGCGACCGGCAATCGGCGACGGCGGATCTCACGCAGGACGACATGCGGCTCCAGTTCCGAGCAGAGCGCGACGGCACAACCATGGTCCTCCACGAGGCGACCCTGCATGCGCGGGGCGGCGAAGCGCGCGCGCGCGGCAAGCTCGCGCTTACGGCGAAGCAGCCGTTCCTGGCTCACGCTGCGCTGCGCGGCTTCGACCCTGCCGCGTGGGGTGATTTTCCACCCGGCGCGATCAACGGCCAGCTCGAGGCGCGCGGGACGGTGGAAGGGCCGACCGCGGACGTCGAGTTCAAGCTCTCAGACTCCCGCGTCAACCACGCCCCGCTCAGTGGAAAAGGACGAGTGTCGCTGAAAGCGCGGCGCCTTGCGGACGCCGACGTGAGCCTGCAGTTCGGCGACAATCGGGTAAAGGTCAGCGGCGCGTTTGGCGCACCAAATGACGCCCTCCGAGCGCAGTGGAACGCACGGCGCCTAGACACCCTGCATCCCCAGCTCGCAGGCGCGCTCCACGGCGAGGCACAATTCACGGGCACGCTCGACGCGCCGCGCGTGCGCTTTAAGGCGCGCGCCGAGGGGTTACATGCGCCGGTCGCCTCCGTTCAACGGGCCACAGCGAGCGGCACGTTCGCGCGCGATCCATCCGCACCGCTGCGACTCGAGGCGCAAGCCTCCGGGGTCGAGGTCGCTGGCAGGCTGTTCGAGCGCATGACGTTCGAAATGACCGGCACGCAGCCCGCGCATACCGCAGCATTAAGCGCGAGGGGCGCAGGACTCGATGCGAAAGCGCGTGTAAGCGGCGGATGGGACGAACACCGGCGCACCTGGTCGGGCACCCTCCTGGAATTCGCCAACCGCGGCGCTCTCGATGCCGCGCTCGAAACCCCTGTGAGCATGAGCGCCTCCGCCGAGCGCATTGTCGTCGGAGCTTTCACGTTACGGGTGCTGGACGGACGGCTCGATGCCGAAGAGAGCCGCTACGAACAAGGCAGGCTGTCGACCAAAGGGCGCTACTCGCGGCTTCCTGTGGTGGAGCTGGCAAAGGCTGCCGGTGTGCCGCCGCGCGTGGCGGGAGGGTTGCGCCTCTCGGGTGACTGGGTGTTCATCCAGGACGCTGAATTGAGGGGCTCGTTCAGCGCAAAGCGCGAGTCGGGCGATTTGAGGCTGGGCCCGGACGGAAGATTTCCGATGGAACTTCGAGCGTTCTCGCTCGCGGCCCGCATCGACTCCGCGCGCCTCGAATTCAACGCGAGCCTCGCGTCCACACTCGTGAACGCCGATACGAACGGCACCATCGGGATTCTTGCCGCAGGGCATGGCGCAGGCGTGCGCGCGTCCTCGCCGTTGCGCTTCGATGCGCAGATCACCGTAGCGCAACTCGCGCCCATTGCATCGTTGCTTCAGTTGACCGCCATCATCAACGGCACGCTCAACGCCAAGCTGGCGGGAAGCGGCACTTTAGGGAAACCGCTGGTGACGGGGGAACTGCGCGGCGAGCGGCTCGCGGTCGCGCTGCCCCAGCAGGGCATCGACTTGCGGGACGGGTCGCTGCGCGCGGTGCTGCTCGAGCGCGCGATCCGCTTCGAATCGTTCTCGCTGCGCGGAGGCGGTGGCACCTTCACCGCGCGCGGCGATATGGGGCTCAACGGCGCCGATACGCGGCTCGAGTGGCAGGCCGAGCGCCTGCTCCTCCTCGCGCGCCCCGACCGCCGGCTCATCGTTTCCGGCAAGGGGCGCACCGGCGTGACAGGCGGCAACGTGTCGTTTTCGGGCGGGATACGCGCCGAGGAGGGCCACTTCGAAATCGCCACCCAGGGGCTGCCCCAGCCCGGCCCCGATGTCATCGTTGTCGGAAGGGCGCCCCCGCCTAAGCAGGAATCCGCGCTTGCCCGCATGCGGCTCGAGATCGTCGTAAACTTCGGCGAGAACTTCCGCGTACGCGGGCGGGGGATCGATACGCTGTTGAGGGGCGAGACCGTCGCCACCACGCCGAAGGGCGAGCTGCACGCCAAGGGGACGCTGCGCACCGCACGCGGCGTCTTTACCGCGCTGGGCCAACGGCTCGAAATCGAGCGCGGCGAGCTGCTCTTCACCGGCCCCCTCGACAATCCGGGACTCGATATTCTGGCGATGCGCAAGCGCCAGTCGGTGGAAGCCGGCGTGGCGGTCACCGGGACGCTGCAGACCCCGGTCGTGCGCATCGTGTCCGAGCCCCCCGTACCGGAACACGAGGCGATCTCGTGGCTGCTTCTGGGGCACGGGTCGTGCGCGGCCTCCCGGGCAGATGTCGCCATGCTGCCGCTCGCCGCGAGCGCGCTCCTCGGCAAGGGCGATTCGCCCACGATCGCGCAACGGTTTGGGCTCGACACGCTCGGGGTGCGCGGAGCGGGCACCGACCAGCAGTTCTTGACGATCGGAAAGCGCATCGCCGACAAGCTCTACGTCGGCTTCGAGCAAGGTCTCGGCACCGCAGCGAGCATCCTCAAGCTCGAGTACGACTTGACCGAGCGCGCGCTCCTTCGCGTCCAGACGGGCGAATCGAACGCGATCGGCGTCTTCTACCGTTACAGCTTCGACTGACAACGATGCGCGCTCTCAATCTCAGCTCTGCCCGCTGTGCGCGAACCGCGCCGAGTACTACGCAGTGGAAGGGATCGCGCAAGCACTTTCTCTGTAGCAACTGCACTCAGTTCCAGATCGCGGTGGACGCAGAGTCACGCGTCAGCGATGCGTCGCCCGAACGGCGCCCGCCTGTCGGCAATCGCGAAAGCGCATCCGCAGGGCGTGACGCTCGTTATCACGCTGACTGCGACGGAACTGCAGCGCAGGGCGACCCCTCAGCGCTCGCCCACGAATATGTCGAAAACTCGCAGCTGCCTTCTTGATTCGTGGCAAAGCAGTGACAACGCATATGCGGAGAGCAGGCGTAGACGGCTGCAAAGCCGGTTGGTTCGT
>CAMPGR010000119.1 GCA_946885605.1 uncultured Pseudomonadota bacterium | reverse complement strand
CCGCGCAGATCGTCAGGAAGCGCCACGCCGCGCAACGGCCGCCATTCGTGGCGGTGCTGCCCCTGGAGGTAAGTCGTGAAGCCGCGCGCGAGCATGAGGAGCCCGGTGAACCCGGTCTGCGCGACGGGCTCGGCATTCGACCCTGTGGAGCTCGTGAGCGTCACCCCGCGCGCGTCGAGCTCCGCCGCCAGGTACTGCTGCCCGATGCCGGAGCTCGTGTAGTGAATCCACTTGACGTTCGACGCCGCGTGCAACGCATCCTTGTAGGCGGCGTAGACCGGATCGATGAAGCGCATGTCGCGGTCGAGGAAGATGCAGTCGATGCGCTCGCAGTCGGCGCGCGCGAGCCGCGTGCCGTCCTCCGGCAGCGTCATCAGGGAAAGGGGCTTGCCGCAGCACGCGGCGACGTTCTTCAGTTCTTCGCCGAAGTGCGCGACAAACTGCTTGGAAACCAGGGCGACGGGCATGAATGCGGTATCCGGCGAAGCTCAAAATGGCGCGCCATTTTACCTCACCCACCGCCCGTCACCCCTTCCCGGGACCGTCTCACTCGCCCCGGGAGAGCGCACTGCCTACTTCAATGCGGAGAGCGCCGCGCCGAAGTTGATGTGGAACGGCAGGCCATCGAGCACCAGCGCCGGCACCGACTTCACGCCTGCGGCTTCGGCTTCCTGGAGACGGTCCTTCCGCTGCCCGAGATGGACGATTTCAACGTCGTAGCGCGTGCGGTCCAGTGCGTTCGCCACCTGCTGCTCGGCCTCGACGCAGACCGGACAGCCGGCATGATAGAAGAGCGCCTTTCTTGCCATGAGAATCTCCTTTCGTTGTCCGAGACGTGACGTTTGCGCGCGTCACGGGCATTATTCTCGGTGCCGCGGCGACCGCGAAAAAGCAGGCACAAAGCGGTGGGATAGGCACAAAACGGTGCAAGTTATGGAGCGCAGGCGAAAAAGAAATTCGGGAAGGAATCCGATCACGGCGCTGCTCGAAGACGTGCTCGGATGCAAGTGGTCGTGGCGCATTCTGCGCGAGGTGCGCGCCGGTACGGTGCGCCCGGGCCAGCTCGAGCGCGCAATCGAGGGCATTTCCGCGAAAGTCCTGAACGAGCGGCTGCGCAAGCTGCAGCGCTACGGCGTGCTAAAGAAGATCGAGCACGCGGAGATTCCGCCGCACGTCGAATACCGCTTCACCCCGCTCGGGACGAGATTCTTCGCGGTGCTGGAGCAGGTGGAAGCGGTGGAGCGCGAGTACGCGGCGCGGGCGGACGCGACATCCGCCCCGCCCGCGGCTTCGCGCCCGCGTTCCCGGCCTTAGGGCGCTACTTCGCCTGCCCGGAATGCGCCTCGGCGCTCTGCGGCTGAGTGGGGTTCGGCCCTACGCCGCCCGGAAGTTCCTTGGCGGACTTCGGCAGGTCTTCCTTCTCCGGGCGCGGGCCGCCCGCCGCCGGTGCGCTGGCCGCTTCAGGCGCACGCCCCTTCTCGCGGCGGTAATGCTCGACTACCCGATTCTGCGCGGCCTCGAGCTGCTTTTTCTCCTTCTCCAGCTGCGCCTGCTGCGCCGCTTTCTTCTTCTCGACGGCAGCCTGCTCTTCGGGCGTGGGTGGAGGCAGTCTGGCCTGCGCGCTGGCTATGCCGAGTGCCATGAGTACCATCACGAGCGGTTCTGCTGCGTTCACGGGGCCTCCTCGAAGGGTGGTGGTGGACTACCGTTTAGAGCTTGGCACCCGGCAAAAAGTTGTAGTAAGGTCTGCGTAAGTGAGCGTCAGTTCCGCGTAAGTGGTTGTAGGTGGAACTCTTACACGCGATTCGCCTCAATAACGTTTGGGCCTTCGCATTTCGCGATGAAGATGCGGCGATTCCTGGGTGCAGCGACGGTATGCGCAGCGGCGATCTGCGGCAGCGGAACGTCGCTAGCCATGGAGAGCCGGCAGGCGGCCGGCGAGGCCGGGTGGGAAGACGCGCTCGCCACCTTCGCTGCGGCGGATCTGAAGCAGCGGCCCGAGCCCGGCGGCGTGCTTTTTGTCGGCAGCTCGTCGATACGCTTGTGGGATACCCTCGAAACCGAGTTTGCCGATGCGCGGGTCATCAAGCGCGGCTTCGGCGGCTCGCGGCTCAGCGATTGCGTGAAGCTCCTCGACCGGCTGGTGATCAAGTACCGCCCGCGCACCGTGATGCTTTATGCGGGCGACAACGACCTCGCTGAAGGGGCGACACCGGAAGAGGTGTTGCAGCGCGTGAAGGCTTTCGCCGATGGCGTGCACAGCCGGCTGCCCGAAACCAAGGTGACGTTCATCTCGATCAAGCCGAGCCCCGCACGCCGCGCGCTCATCGGCAGGGCCCGCATGGCCAACAAGCTCGTGCACCAGTATGCCGAAGCGCATCCCCGCGTCGATTACATCGACGTGTTCACGCCCATGCTCGCCGCGGACGGCACTCCCCGGCGCGAGCTCTTCCGCAAAGACGCGCTGCATCTCAACGACGCGGGCTACGCGCTCTGGCGCACCGTCATCCGCCCGTTCGTACGCTGACGGCGGCCTTCGCCCGCTCCGCCCTTCCCTCGCGGTCCAATCGGTTGCTGAAGAGCGCCACTGCGTAGAGTCCGAAGAGGGTCGATACGAGGAGCAGCGTCTCGGCCCACAGCGGCGTCTGCCCGATCCGATCTCCCATCATCGAGAGCACGAGCAGCACGATCACGACGTGCGCGCAGAAGACCGGGAGCGATGCCCTGCCCAGCGTTTCGAGCGCCGGATAGCGCCACTTCAGCAGGTAGGGGCCGAAGCGGATAACGATGACGAGCAGCGCGAAGAAGTTGAGGATGCGCAGCGGGCCGAGCCGCCACTTGTCGAAGAGCATGTTGAGCTCGCCCATCGTGCCGAACGGCGCCTGCCCGACCACATGCCGCCAGACGAGGCACGTGACCCCAAAGATCACCGAAAACGCGATGGCCCAGCCCGGTATCGCCCGCTGCTCGGGTATCGATTCGCGCTTCGAGCCCATCCACATGCCCAGTATCCAAATGAACTGCCATGCAAAGAGGTCGAATGCGCCGGTCTGATGGAATGGCATCTTCGGCTCGATCGCATGAATCATCGCTTTGTAGATCGGCTGGATCAGGTACAGCTGTGCGAGGCTCCACAGGGTGAGGCTCCCTGCCATCGCGAAGTACCACCCGTTCCGCCTCAAGCCCATCGTCAGCGCGAGAGGCGATGAGAGCATGTAAACGACATACATCGGCAGTATGTCGAGGAGCGGCGGGTTGTAGATCATGAGAAGCCCGGTCCACAGCGCATCGATCGGCTCCTCGAGATAGAAGGAGATCAGGTTCAGGATCGCGCGCCGGTCGGTGCGCAGCCCGATCTTCGCGATCAGCGTGAAGAGAAAGAGCAGCATTCCGACGTGGCACAACCACACGAGACCCGCGCGGCGCCACAGCGCTTTTCGCATCGCCGCGGCGCCGCTCTCCAGTGCGCGGCGCGTGTAGATCGCGCCCACCATGTATGCCGAAAGGAAGACGAAGCCCTCCGCCGCCGACACGAAGCCGAAGGGCTGGCTCAACCAAGTGCTGTAGCGGGTCGGGACATGGGTGATCGCCATGAGGATCAGCATCAGTCCCCTCAGGGCATCGAGTTCGGGCCGTCTCGTCACATTCCTCTCTCCGAGAGCCGTAGACCCTGACCGCAGTGAAAAGTTGTAGTGGTTGTACGCAGCTACTTTACGGGGTGGCCGCGCAGATCGCCAGTCTCACTCGAACAGCGTCGCCATTTCGTCCGAGAGGCGAGCCGCATGGAGCGCTTCGTCGCCGTGCCGGCAGAGCGCGCCCACCCGAACGCCAAGCAACCGGATGCGCCGGTCGAGGGGCACCCGCTTCAAGCATTCGCGCGCCGCGCGGCGGATCGCCGTGCCGTCGGCGGTGGGTTCCGCCAGCGTGTGATCGCGGGTAACCGTCTGGAAGTTTTCGTAGCGCAGCTTGATGCCGATCGTTCTGCCCGCGTAGCCCTTGCGCGCAAGGTCGGCGGCGAGCCGCGTGCAGAGCGCCGTGAAAGCGCGCGAAAGTTTCTCGCGGTCGCGCACCGGATGCAAATCCACCTCGAAGGTCGTCTCCCGGCTGATAGATTTCGGCTCGCTATAGGTGACCACCGGTCGCTCGTCGCGGCCGTGGGCGGCTTCGTGCATCCACCGTCCATAGAGCGCGCCGAATTGCGCGACGAGAAGCGCGAGATCGGCGCGCGCGAGCTCACCGATGGTACGGATGCCGAGCGCATCGAGACGCGCCGCCGCCTTGGGGCCGATGCCGTTCACCTTCCGCACCGGGAGCGGCCAGATGCGAGCGGGGATATCGGCGGCGGTGATCACCGTAATGCCGGCGGGCTTTTCGAGATCCGAGGCGATCTTCGACAGCAGCTTGTTGGGCGTGATGCCGAGAGAACACGAAAGCCCCGTCGCCTCGCGCACCGCACGCTGGATGTCGAGCGCGATCGTGCGCGCGCGGGCCCACGGATCGGGTGGACCGTCAGCGGCGGCGGAAGCGACGAGCTCCGTCAACTCGATATAGATTTCGTCGATGCCGCGGTCTTCGATCTGCGGCGCGATCGCGCGCACCGCGTCCTTGAAGAGCATCGAGTAGTGGCGATACCGGTCGAAATCCGCGGGAAGGAGCAGCGCGTCGGGCGCGAGCCGCGCCGCCTTCATGAGCCCCATGCCGGAATGGATGCCGAAGGCGCGCGCTTCGTAGGTGGCGGTGGTGACGACCCCGCGCCCGCTGTAGCGCCGCAGCGTCGCAAACGCTTCGCCCGGCGGCGCGCTACGCCGCCCGCCGATTACGACCGGCCGTCCGCGGAGCTGCGGATAGCGCAGCAACTCCACGGAAGCGTAGAACGCGTCCATGTCGAGGTGGGCAATGCATCGCGCCGGCATGGAAGTCGACATTGCGTGCGCCCGCCTCGAGCACTGCCCCCGCAGCTAACGCTGATCTGTCGCTCCTTCGAGCGCGGCATGCGCCGCCGCGAGCCGCGCCACCGGCACGCGAAACGGCGAGCACGAGACGTAGTCGAGCCCGACGCGGTGACAGAAGGCGATGCTTGCAGGATCGCCGCCGTGCTCGCCGCAGATGCCGATCTCGAGCCCCTTGCGGCGGCTCCGTCCGAGCTTCACGCCGATCTCCATGAGCTGGCCCACGCCGGTCTGGTCGATGGTTGCGAACGGATTGCGCTCGAGGATGCCTTTCTGCAGGTATTCGCTGAGGAACCCCGTTTCCGCGTCGTCGCGTGAAATGCCGAAGGTCGTCTGCGTGAGATCGTTGGTGCCGAAGGAGAAGAACTCGGCATGCTCGGCGATGCGGTCCGCGATCAGCGCGGCGCGCGGCACTTCGATCATGGTGCCGAACTGGTAGGGCACCTTGACACCTTGCTCGCTGATCACCTTCTGCGCTTCCTCCTCGAGCACGGCACGCTGCACTTCGAGCTCCCTGCTCGTCGCGGCAAGCGGAATCATGATCTTGGGCTTCAGCTTGATTCCCTTATTCGCGCACGCGCACGCCGCTTCGATGATCGCGCGCATCTGCATGCGCACGAGCTCCGGCATGTGGATACCGAGCCGCACGCCGCGAAGCCCCAGCATCGGATTCTGCTCGCGCAGCGCTTCCACGCTTTCGAGGAGCTTGCGCTTGGACCCGAGCTCCTTCTCGAGCGCAGCTCTGTCGCCGTCGTTCAGCCTGAGCCGCGTCTCGAGCTCGGTGATCGTCCTCAAGAGCTCGTCGTGGCTCGGCAAGAACTCGTGCAGCGGCGGGTCGATCAACCGGATCGTCACCGGGAGGCCGTCCATCGCCTCGAAGAGCCCCGCGAAATCCGCGCGCTGCATCGGGAGCAGCTTCGCGAGATGCTGCGCGCGCTCTTCCGCGTCGCGCGCGAGGATCATGCTCTGCACCACAGGCAAGCGGTCGGCCTCGAAGAACATGTGCTCGGTGCGGCAAAGCCCGATGCCCTCGGCGCCGAACTTGCGCGCGCGCGCGGCATCCCGCGGATAGTCGGCGTTGGTCCAGACACCGAGCCGCCGGAAGCGATCAGCCCACGTCAGCAGCTCGACGAGGTACGGATCGGTCACGTCGGGCACCACGGTCTCGACCTCCCCCGCAAAGATTTCGCCGGCTCCGCCGTCGATCGTGAGCCAGTCGCCTTCCTTCAGCACCTGGCCGTTCGACGCACGCATCTGCTTTCGCTCCGCGTCGATTTCGAGCGTGGTCACGCCCACCACGGTCGGGATGCCGAACTGGCGCGCAACGAGCGCGGCATGGCTCGTGCGCCCGCCGCGGCTCGTCACCACACCTTGCGCGGCCAGCATGCCGTGCACGTCGTCGGGACGGGTCTCCGGCCGCACCAGGATCACTTTCTTCTCGAGACGATGCGCCCAGTGCTCCGCGGTGTCCGCGTCGAACACGATCTGGCCGATTGCGGCGCCGGGCGAGACATTGAGACCGCTCGCGATGAGCGCGCCCTTCGCTTTTGCCGCATCGCGGGCAGAGGGCTCGAGTTGGGGATGAAGAAAATAGTCCACGTGCTCGGGCTTGACGCGTTTCACCGCTTCCTCGCGGGTGATGAGCTTCTCTTTTGCAAGATCGACCGCGAGCCGGACGGCCGCCTGTGCGGTGCGCTTCGCATCCCGCGTCTGCAGCATCCAGAGCTTGCCGCGCTCGATCGTGAACTCGATGTCCTGCACCTCGCGATAGTGCTTCTCGAGCGTGCGGGCGATGCGCTTCAGCTCCTTGTCCACGCCGGGCATCAGCCGCTCGAGGTCGGCGATGGGCAGCGTCTTGCGCGTGCCCGCGACCACGTCCTCGCCCTGCGCGTTCATGAGGAAATCGCCTTCGAGCGCGTTCTCGCCGGTCGTGACGTTGCGCGTGGTCGCCACACCGGTGCCCGAATCGGCGCCGAGATTGCCGAACACCATGGCGACCACGTTCACCGCGGTACCGAGATCGTGCGGGATGCCGGCCGCCTTACGGTAATCGTACGCGCGCTTGCCGTTCCACGAGCGGAACACCGCCATCGTCGCAAGCTTGAGCTGTTCCAGCGCGTCCATCGGGAACGGGTGCGCGGTCTCGTCCTGCACGATTTTTTTGAAACCCTCCGTGATCGCTTTGAGATCCTCGGCCGGAAGATCGGCATCGTTCCATACGCCGCGCCGCGAGCGATGCCGCTCGAGCAGGTGCTCGAACGGCTTCGACGGCACGTCGAGCACGACCGTGGCATACATCTGCACGAGGCGCCGGTAGGCGTCATAGACGAAGCGCGGATCACCGGTGAGAGACGAAAGCCCCTCCGCCACCTCGTCGTTCAGTCCGATATTGAGCACCGTGTCCATCATCCCCGGCATCGAGAACTTCGCGCCCGAGCGGCACGACACGAGCAACGGGTTCCCGGGGTCGCCGAATTTCTTCCCGGTCGCCTTCTCCAGCGCTGTGACCGCGGCGAGCACCTGCTCCCACATGCCTTTCGGGAACTTCTCGCCACCGGCGAGAAACGCCTTGCATGCTTCGGTCGTGACGACGAAACCGGGCGGCACGGGGAGCTTGAGCTTGGTCATCTCGCCCAGGTTCGCGCCCTTTCCGCCGAGCAGTGCGCGCACGCCCTCCCACGAGCCGACAGCGCGTTCCGCAAGCTGGATCTCATCGAACGCGTAAACGTACTTCGCACTGGCTTTTGCCGCCGCCGGACGGGCGCGCGGCGTTTCCTTGCTTTCTCTCTTTGCTGTCTCGGTCTTCATTCCGTTTTGCCTGAAAATGAGTCGCGGAGCGCTCGTGTGAGCGCGGAGGCGCTATGCTATCAGCCAAATACGTGAAGAGACAGTCGCCGCGATGATCCGGCAGGAGGGTTCGTCGGACCCGCAGCGCACAGCGAAGACTGGAAAAGCCGTGCCTCACCCGTTATGCTCTGGGCGAAATCGGGCGGCAAACCGAAACGCAATGGCATAAATACATACAAGGATACAAGGAGGAAAAATGAGGTGCTGGTCTCAAGCCATACACGCTGTGCTGATCGCGGCGACGCTCGCCGCTGTGCCTGCCGCGGCGCAAACCTATCCCACCCGCCCGGTGCGCACGATCGTGCCGCTCGCGGCGGGCGGGGGCATGGACACGGTTACGCGCGCGCTGGCGCAAAAGCTCTCCGACAGCTTCGGACAGAGCTTCGTCGTGGACAATCGGCCCGGCGCGGGGAGCCTCGTTGCGCTCGACATCCTCTCCGGCGCGGCTCCGGACGGCCACACGCTCATGATGATCAGCGCAACGACCGTGATCCATCCCATCCTCTACAAGGCACGGTACGACGTGGCACGCGATTTCGTGCCGGTCACGCAGGTGACTGCCCAGGGATACGTGCTGGTCGTGCACCCCTCGATCACTGCCAAGTCGGTTTCGGAACTCGTGCAGTACGTTCGCGCCAATCCGGGCAAGCTCAACTACGCATCGTCCGGCATCGGCAGCCCGATCCACATGAGCACGGAGCTCTTCCAGATTGCGACCGGCACGCGCATGACGCACGTGCCCTTCAAGGGCATGGGCGCCGCGTATGCGGACCTCGTGGGCGGCCGCATTCAACTCTCGTTCGCGACCATCATTTCCTCCCTGCCCCATGTGAGCGCGGGACGCTTGCGCGCGCTCGCCGTGACGCCCGGCAAACGCGCACCCGCAATGGCCGATGTGCCGACACTGAAAGAAGCGGGCGTCCCGGTGGAGGTTGTAAACTGGTACGGCCTCATTGCGCCGCCGAAGACGCCCAAGGCGCGGGTGGAGCGGATCAGTGGCGAGGTGGTGAAGGCGATGCAAGCGCCGGACATCGCCAGGCGCCTCGTGGCCGAAGGCTCCGAGGCGGCGACAAGCTCGCCGCAGGCCTTCGGAGCGCATCTGCGTGCCGAGCAGGAACAATGGTCGCGCGTAATCAAACAGGCCGGCATCCGACCCCAGTAGCCTTTGCGGATTCTTGAAAGGACGAGACATGGCCACCGTGCTATCGCGTTACGAGATCGACGTCGAGGACACCGAATATCTGCGACATGGCGACAAGCCGCTCCAAGCGCGCATCTACACTCCGCGCGGCGCGGGCCCCTTTCCGCTTGTCGTGGACGTCCATGGTGGCGCGTGGTGCAAGAAGGACCGCACGAGCGACGCGGGGACGGACGAGCCCCTTGCCCGGAGCGGGGTGGTCGTCGTCGCGCTCGACTTTCGCATGGGGCTGGAGGGACGCTATCCCGCTTCGCTAGCCGACATCAATTACGCCATTCGCTGGTGCAAGGCGCGTGCGCGCGAGCTCAAGAGCCAGCCCGAGCGCATCGGCATCCTGGGCGTCTCGAGCGGCGGCCACCAGGCGATGCTCGCCGCCATGCGCCCCGAGGACCCGCGCTACACCGCCGTGCCGCTCGCAGCCGGCGCAGGGATCGATGCCTCGGTCGCCTGCGTCGTCCTGTGCTGGCCCGTGATCGATCCGCTGGGCCGCTACCAATACGCGCAGAAAAACAAGGACGGCCCGCACGCGAAACAGGCGCAGGAATGGATCCACTGCCACAACCAGTACTGGGCCGATGAGGCCGTCATGGCGGAAGGAAGCCCGACGCGCATTCTCGAGCGAGGTGAGGCGGTGCGCATGCCGCCCGCGCTCTACATACAGGGCACCGCCGACATCGCGCATCCCGTGCCGGACCGGGAGCGCTTCATCGCCGCCTACCGCAAGGCGGGCGGACGCGTCGAACTGCACCTCTTCGAGGGCGTGGGTGAGGCCTTCATCACGAACGATCCCAATTCGCCGGTCTCGATCGCGGCGATCGAGCGCATCATCGAGTTCGTGCACCGCGAGATGGACTGACGCCATCCGGCGACAGTTGCCAAAAAAACCGCCGCATGGCGAGAAAACACTTCTCGCCGCATATCGATTGCGTTTACCATAACGTCCGCCGCACCGATGCGTACACGGGGACATCGGGCGCGCGACGCAGGACGCTACGCATAAGACCGACTCACGCCACCGCGGGCGAGGTGGCGCAGCCAGGAACAATTCCGACAACAAGAAGAATCACCGTGCGTAACCGCACGCGTGCGGCCTTTGTGCTTCGTAACACCGTGGCAACTTCTTGAACGATGGGAGGGTTACTTGTTCAGATCGCTACTCAAGCGTAACCGTCCGGTTAAGCTTGGCGGCGCCGCGTTGGCGCTCGCCCTCTGCTTTGCACTCGTCTGGTTCACCATCCAGGCACCCGAGCCCGGGCGCGACCCGCAAGTCGTCGCGATGGAGCGCGACTCGGCGCAGTACTTCGCCGTCGAGCGCGGACTCACCGCGCTTGCACAGGATGTCCGCAGCGGCGCCGCCGCGAGCGTCGGGCTTTCGGCGGACTACGCGCTCGTGCAGTTGAACGACGGCACGCGCTATTACGTGCGGATCGACCGGCAGCGCACGATCCTCGCCCAGGCGTTGAACGAGGGCGTGGCGGGCAAGGCTCCGGCGGTGTTTGCGCTGGGTGAGGTCCATCCCCCGGAGCCGCCGCTCGCCGTGTTTGCGCGCCGGCTCGACAATCCCAATGTCGTCTCTCTGCTCGGCACGGTGCTCATCATCGGGCTGCTCATCTTCATGATGAACCCCATGCGCAGCAGCCTCTTCAAGACCGCCCGCCGCCCGGACACGCGCTTCGACGACGTCATCGGCATCGAGGAAGCAAAGGAGGCGCTGCAGGATATCGTCGCCTACCTGCGGGACCCGAAGAAATGCGGCGACCTCGGCGCATCGCCCCCTAAAGGCGTAGTGCTCGAGGGCCATGCCGGCGCAGGCAAGACGCTGCTCGCGCGCGCCGTCGCCGGCGAAGCGGGCGTGCCGTTCATCGCGCTCGCCGGCAGCGATTTCAGCGACATGTTCCTCGGTGTCGGCGTGCGGCGCGTCAGGAAGCTTTTCGCGGCTGCGCGGCGCATCGCGCCCTGTGTCGTCTTCATCGACGAGATCGACGGGCTCGGCAAGCGTTCGGGCGCGAGCTCCGCGGCGGAGACCGAGAACAATCGCATCATCAACACGCTGCTCGTGGAGCTCGACGGCTTCACGGCGAATTCCGGCATCGTCGTCCTCGGCGCCACGAACAACCTGCGCAATCTCGATCCGGCGCTGATACGGCCGGGACGCTTCGACCGCACCTGCCACGTCGGGCTGCCGAACGTCGAGGAGCGCGAAGCGCTGTTCGCGCTCTACGCGAGAAAGCTGCGCACCGACGGGGAGACCGATTTCCGTCCTCTCGCGCGCCTCGCGACCGGGCTTTCGCCCGCTTCGATCGCGAACGCGGTCAATGCCGCCGCCTTGCTCGCCGCGAAGGAAGCGGCGCCGGCCGTGACGCAGGTTCACTTCCAGCGCGTGCTGGAGCAGCAGCTGATGGGCGGCCCGGCGGCGGTCGGCCAGTCCGCGATGAATCCCGCGGAGCGGCATCGCATCGCGGTCCACGAAGCCGGGCACGCGATCGCCGCGAAGCTGCTCGAGGTAGGCGTCGTCGAGAAGGTCAGCATATTGAAGCGTGGCCATGCGCTCGGCGTCACGCTCGTGACCGACGACGAGGACATCGTCCTGCAGAGCGAAGCGCAATGGCGTGCGCGCATGCTGATGCTGCTCGCCGGGCGCAGCGCCGAGGCGCTCATCCTGGGATCCATCTCCACCGGCGCGGCGAACGATCTCGAGCGCGTATCCGGCATGGCTTACCGCATGGTGAGCGAGTTCGGCTTCAGCAAGCGCATCGGGCCGTTCAGCTACGCGGGCCTGCCCGAGCGCGACCGGCGCCTCACCGACTATCCGGAAGTGATAGAGGAGGCGCGCGCGATCGTGCGGGAGATCGAGCGCGAGTGCGACGCGCTCCTCGCCGCTCGCCGCGTGGCGCTGGAGCGCCTGACCGCCGAGCTCCTCGATCACGAAACGGTGAGCGGCGAAGTGGTGGAAGCGTGCCTCACAACGAGCGACGCACCCCATGATCCCGGCGCGCGAAAATCCGGGTCGCTTGCCCTCGCAGCGTGACAAGAGCGCGGCGGGTGCGTCGCGCCGGGAGCGTTACGTACAGCCGCGCAGGAGATAGATCAGAAACAGCACGGGAATCGGCACA
>CAMPGR010000118.1 GCA_946885605.1 uncultured Pseudomonadota bacterium | reverse complement strand
CAATTGGATCGCGAGCAACTGCTGGCACGGCGCACGCCGTGAGCAGGCGTGTCGCAGCGTCGCCGCGCGTCGCTACGTCATGACCTGGATCGCAAAGCGGCGGTAGCGGTGCGCAAACTCGAAGGGCACGCGCCGGATGACATTCATGGCGCGCTCCGCGCAGGTATCGCACGGCGCATAAATCAGCGCAAAGGCGTCGTGCCGCTGCGCCGCTTCCAGATGCTTTTGCAGCGCCTCGTCGGTCTTGCCCAGTCGCGCCAGCCAGCCCGCCTCTTCGAGATTCTCCGAGATCATCCGCGCCACTTCTTCGCTGTTGTAGACGACGCAGTCGTCAGCATCGTAACCGCCGCGCATCAGATCGTCGCGCACGCGAAGCGCGTCCTGCTGGTTCGGGAACGCGGCAACGATATGGCCGACCGGATAGAACAATCCAAAATCCGTCCCTATTTTTTTGGGTTTCTCAGTGCCCATGACTCGCTCCTCAAGGCTCTCGTCTTGGGACAACGGTGTGCTTCGGGAGTTTAAGAGGCGGCCAGGCTCGCCAGCCGGCACGCCCTTTGCTGCGCTATTTGCACCACGCGAGTTCCCGCGGGGTGTAGCGCGGCGATCCTGGTCGGACTGGTCGTAGCTGGATTCGATGCGTGGCCACAGTCGGCGCGGGCGGCAGAAGACCCGACACGTTGGGTAAGTGTGATCGGCGGGTCCGTGCGCATTTTGCAAGGGTTGCCGCAAGTTTTACACCCGCTCGCGAGTAAAGGAGGATGAACCTTGGCACCCCCCACCCGGCGCGCGTTCCTGAAAAGTGCGGGTGCGATCGCCGCGGTCGCCGCCGTTCCGGCATGCGAACGACAGGCGACAGGGAACGCGGGCGAGGGGCCGCGCTATGCGTTCTTCACCGCCGACGAAGCGGCCTTCGTCGAAGCCGCCGTGGCGCGTCTTATCCCCGCCGACGAAAGCGGGCCAGGCGCGCTCGAAGCCGATGTTCCGCGTTTCATGGATCGCCAGCTTACCGGGCCGTGGGGCGCGGGCGAGGGGCTCTATCGCAGCGGCCCTTGGCAGCCCGGCAAGCCCGAACAGGGCTACCAGTTGCGATTCACACCGGCGGAACTCTTCCGCAACGCGCTCCGCGGCGTCGCCGAGGATATGCGGAAGCGCGGCACCGAGAACCTCGGCAGGCTCGCGCCCGTTGAGCAGGATGCCTACCTGCGCGCGCTCGAAAGCGAATCGCGCGACTTGGGCGGCGTGCCGTCGAACGTCTTTTTCGAGTCGCTGCTGGAACTCACGATCGAGGGCTTCTTCGCCGATCCGATCTACGGTGGCAACAAGGACATGGTGGGCTGGAAACTCGTCGGCTTCCCTGGCGCCTACGCGAACTTCTACGAGTTCGTCGATCAGCACGGCATCGCGTTCAAGCGGCCGCCGATGAGCATCGCCCAGAACGCGTCCGGCGCGATCCACGGCCACACCCACCCCAAAGGCAAATAAGTCATGGCTGCGCCTGCTGCCGAAGTCGACGCCGTCCTCATCGGGGTGGGCCTCGTGGGCACGGTGCTCGGCAGGGAGTTGACCCGCGCGGGACTGAAGGTGGTCGGGCTCGAACGCGGCGAACCGCGCCATACCGTGCCGGACTTCCAGGCGCCCGAGATCCACGACGAACTGCGTTATGCCGTGCGCAAGGCGTTGATGCAGGACGCGGCGAAGGAAACGCTCACGTTCCGGCACACCGTAAAGGACGCGGCGCTCCCCATGCGCCGCCTTGCGGGCTTTCTGCCGGGCTCGGGTCTCGGCGGCTCGATGGTGCACTGGAACGGCGAGACGTTTCGCTTCCAGGAGGATGATTTCCAGCAGCTCACGCGCACCATCGCGCGCTATGGGAGGAAGTTCATCGCGGATG
Source organism: uncultured Pseudomonadota bacterium (assembly GCA_946885605.1). Next base: position 10,347 of record CAMPGR010000118.1, on the reverse strand, counting down.
ACATCACCATCCAGGACTGGGGGATTAGCGCTGCCGAGATGGAGCCGTACTTCGACCGCTTCGAGTACCTGCTGGGCGTGAGCGGCAAAGCCGGCAACATCAAAGGGGAAAAGATTCCCGGTGGCAACGTGTTCGAAGACCCTCGTTCACGCGAGTATCCCACTCCGCCGCAAAAGGAACCTTACGGCTCCGCGATCTTCCGGAGGGCCGCAGAAAGGCTCGGCTATCATCCCTATCCGCAACCCTCGTGCAATCTGAGCCAGCCCTATACCAATCCGGAGGGACTGACCCTCCACACGTGCACATTCTGCGGCTACTGCGAGCGCTTCGCGTGCGAGCACTACGCGAAGTCCGCGCCGCAGACGGTGCTGTTGCCCGTGCTGCTCAGGGATCGCAACTTCGAGCTCCGCACCGGCTGCAACGTGCTGCGCATCGACTTGGACAGCAGCGGCAAGACGGCGACGGGCGTGACCTACGTGAATGCGCGCGGCGAGCAGATCGAGCAGCGTGCGCGGCTCGTCATCGTGGGCGCGTATGCGCTCAACAACACGCGCCTGTTGCTCCTCTCTCGTATCGGAACGCCGTACGACCCGACGACCGGCAAGGGTGTCGTCGGACGCAACTACGCGTACCAGACGATGAGCTATCCGCGGGTGTTCTACGACGAGAGCGTGAACATCAATCCTTTCATGCGCTCGGGCGCGAACGGCACGGTCATCGCCGATTTTGCGGGCGACAACTTCGACCATGCGCCGCATGGCTTCATCGGCGGCGCCTATATCGGGGAGATCATGACCAATGGGCGCCCGATCGGATTCCATCCCGTGCCGCCCGGCACGCCGAAGTGGGGAAGCAAGTGGAAAGAGGCTGTGGTGCGGCACTATAACCACACTTCCACGCTCAACGTGCACGGGAGTTCGGTTGCGACGCGCTGGAACTATCTCGACCTCGATCCCACGTACAAGGATGCGTGGGGCCTGCCCCTCTTGCGCATCACGTTCGATTTCCCCGAGAACGACTTGAGGATGTCGGCATTCTGTACCGAAAAGACGCTCGAGATCGCGCGGGCGATGGGCGGCCAGATCGTCAGCGGTGTCCCGCGAAAGGGCCCGTACGACATCACCGAGTACCAGACCACTCACAACACCGGCGGCACCATCATGGGCACCGATCGATCAACGAGCGTGGTGAACCGCTACCTGCAGAGCTGGGATGTGCCGAACGTCTTCGTGATCGGCGCCTCGAACTTCCCGCAGAACGCGTGCTACAACCCCACGGATACGGTGGGCATGCTCGCGTACTGGGCGGCGAATGCGATCGTAACGAAGTACCTCAAGTCACCGGGGCCGTTGATGGGCAAATGAAGGCCCACGCTCACAGCGCGCGCGCCCTCGCGGGCAGCCTCCTTGCGGCGGTATCGCACACGCTTTACGCGGAAAGGCCGGGGCAAGCCGAGCGCCTGCCGCCGGAAGCGCCTCCTGCGGTACTGGCATGCATCGGATGCCACGGAAGCCGCGGCGAAGGGAATGCCGCCTCGGGTACGCCGCGCATCGCAGGGCAGTCGGACTACTACCTCTCCAAACAGCTCGACAGCTACGCGGACGGCAGCCGTCGCAATCGCGTGATGGAGCCGATCGCACGCAGTTTGCCCGCTGAAGTGCGTCGAGAGGTTGCGCGCTACTACGCGCGAGCTGAAGCGCCTGTCGATGCACGGGCGCGCAAGGAGCGCGTGCCGGAACGCGGCCGCGTGCTTGCAACGCTCGGTGACGAAGCCCTGGGCGTGCAGGGGTGCCGCAACTGCCATGGCCCCGGAGGCAAAGGCGAGCCGCCGAACATCCCTTATCTCGCAGGCCTCGACGCCTACTACCTGAGCGCCGCGCTCAACGCGTGGAAAGACGGCACGAGGACCAACGACGCGGGCCTGCAGATGTTCACCGTCGTCGCGGCGCTCCCTGGGTCAGACATCGCCGCGGTCGCGCAGTACTACGCAAGCCATCCGCCGCCCGGACCGGCACCGCCCGACATCGTGCAGGCGCCGCCGCCGAAAAAAACCGCACCCGCTGAACCGCCGACCACGAAATCCACTGATGAAGGCAGGGGCAGCGTGGGTGTGGAGCAAGGCGCACCCCTGGGCGGCGCCACGCATGGCAAGGGCGCCGCGGACGTTTCGAAGAAGCCGCCCCCAGGCGGCGAGCCGGATACGGGTGAACGGGCGAAACCGCCACAGACGAAGACCGAGCAGCCACCGGGCGAACGCAAGATGGAGCAGCCGGGTGCGCGCTGATGCGCCCACGCTGGTGCTTGCGAGTGCGCATGGTCTCGCTGCGTGCAGCGGCCCGCAATCCGTGCTCGATCCCGCAGGCCCGACCGCCGCGTCGATCCACGTCCTCGGGCTCTATATGTACGTGGGTGCGGTGGTCGTCACCGCGCTCGTGACCCTGCTTGCCCTCGCGCCTTTTCTTCGCAGGCGGCAAAGCGTCGCGAACCGCAAATGGTTCTTGTGGGGCGGCGGCGTTGCGCTTCCCGCAACGACACTCGCACTCCTCATCCCGTATACCTCCACCGTCGGGCACGAAACGCGGGCTTCGGGCGCGAGCGCGCGGATCACCGTCGAAGTCACCGGGCATATCTGGTGGTGGGAAGTTTCATACCGGCGACCGGACGAGCCCGCCGCGGTCGCGACCGCCAATGAATTGCGCTTGCCGGCGGGCGAGCCCGTCGAGTTGCTGCTGCGCTCGGTCGACGTGATCCACAGCTTCTGGGTGCCGCGCATCGCAGGCAAAACCGACATGATCCCCGGACGCACCACACGCATGCTCGTTCATGTGGGCGCGCCCGGCATCTATCGCGGACAGTGTGCGGAATACTGCGGGCTGCAGCACGCGCTGATGGCATTCGAAGCGATCGTCGTGCCGCGGGCCGAGTTCGACGCATGGCTCGAACGCCTGGCCAAGCCGGTCCGGGAACCGGCGAATGCGGAGCACCGCGCCGGGCGGGACCATTTTCTCAACCTGGGTTGCGGAGCGTGCCACGCCGTGCGCGGCGTAAGCGAAGGCCGCCTCGGACCCGACCTCACGCAAGTCGGTGCGCGACGCACGATAGGCGCCGGCACGCTCCCCGGCGGCGAGGGCAGCATCGCAGGATGGATTGCGGGCGCGCAGCATCTCAAGCCGGGCAACGCGATGCCGTCGTACGATCGGCTGGACGGGCCGCAGCTGCGTGCGCTCGCGGCATGGCTCGCTTCACTCCAATGAGCATCCCCCTCGACGCCCCCGGCATCGCGGGCCCCGACGAACAGCGTGCGCCGGGTGCAATGCGAGTGATCTATCCGCAATCCGCCGGCCCCGACGGCTTCGAGCGCCTGCGCATCGCATGGTCGTTCCCGCGGCGCTTCGGCTTCTTCACGGAGGTCAACAACTCGCACATCGGCATCCTCTACATCGCTACGGGGCTCCTCTTCTTCCTCGGCGCGGGCGTGCTTGCATTGCTGATGCGCATTCAGCTCGCATACCCCGACATGCGGTTCATCGACGCCGCGACCTACAATCAGTTCTTCACCATGCACGGCACGGTGATGATGTTTCTTTTCGCCGTCCCGATCGTCGAAGCCGTCGCGGTGCTGCTGCTGCCGGGCATGCTGGGTGCACGCGACATGCCGTTTCCGCGGGTCTCCGCGCTCGGTTACTGGTCGTACGCGATCGGCGGCGTGATGGTGTTCTCGAGCCTCTTTTTCGGCGTCGCGCCGGACGGCGGCTGGTTCATGTATCCGCCGCTAACCGGACCGCGCCATTCGCCCGGCATCAATGCCGACATATGGTTGCTCGGCTTGGGCTTCGTCGAAATCGCCGCGGTCGCTGCCGCCGTGGAGCTGATCGTCGGCATTCTGAAAACGCGCGCCCCCGGCATGTCCCTCGACAAGATGCCCATCTTCGCCTGGTACATGCTGGTGACGGCCGGCATGATCATGATCGGCATGCCGGCAGTCATCGCGGCGGATGTGCTGCTCGAACTCGAGCGCGCGTTCGGCATGCCGTTCTATGATGCGGCAAAGGGCGGGGACCCGCTTCTCTGGCAGCACCTCTTCTGGCTCTTCGGCCATCCGGAGGTCTACATCATCTTTCTGCCGGCGGCGGGGATGGTCTCGATGATGGTTCCGACCTTCGCGCGCACGCCGCTGGCCGGTTACGCCTGGGTGGTGCTCGCGGCAATTGCGGTCGGGTTCCTGAGCTTCGGGCTGTGGGTGCACCACATGTTCACGACCGGCATGCCGCTGCTCTCGCTCGCCTTCTTCTCGGCGGCAAGCTCCTCCATTTCGATTCCGATGGGCATACAGGTCTTCGCCTGGATCGCGACGCTGTGGGAAGGAAAGCCTGTGCTTCGCGTCCCGATGCTCTTCATCCTCGGCTTTCTTTTCACTTTCGTCGTCGGCGGACTGACCGGCGTGATGGTGGCCGTGGTGCCGTACGACTGGCAGGCGCACGACACCTATTTCGTCGTCGCGCACTTTCATTACGTGCTCTTCGGCGGGATGGTGTTCCCGATTTTCGCTGCCATCTACTACTGGATGCCGATCGTCAGCAGGCGCATGCTTTCGGAGCGGCTCGGGCGCTGGGCGTTCTGGCTGATGTTCGTCGGCTTCAACGGCGCGTTCCTGCCGATGCACCTCACGGGGCTGCTCGGCATGCCGCGGCGCATCTACACCTATGCCCCCGGTCTTGGCTGGGATGCGCTCAACCTGGTCTCGTCGGCGTTCGCCTTGCTCATTGCGATCGGCGTCCTCATCGCGCTCATCGACATCGTGGGTCACGTAAAGCACGGCCCGCCCGCCGGCGACAATCCGTGGAATGCCCCTACGCTCGAGTGGCTTTCGGGCGCCGCGCTGCATGGATTCCGCAGCCTCGTCCCGATCACCTCGCGCTACCCGCTGTGGGACCACAAGCATCTCAAGGAAGATGAGCTCGCCGGCCGCGGTTACCTGCCCGATGCGCCGACGTGCGAGCGCGAAGCGCTCATCACAGCGCCGATCAGCGCGATACCCGAGCAAATCCTGCGGATGCCGGGACCGGGCTGGACCGGATTCATCGCGGCGGCGGCGACCGCGGTCATGTTCGCCGCGATGACCATCAAATCGGTTGCGCTGGGCGTGGTCGCGGGCCTCATCGCGGCTGCCGCATATGCCTACTGGCTGTGGTCGCTGGATCGCCCACGGCCGCGCCAGCCGGCGGATGCGGGCCGAGGCATCGCACTACCGCTTTACAGCAACGGCCACAAGAGCGTCGGATGGTGGGGTCTCGTGGTCCTGCTCATCTCGGATGCGGCGCTCGTCGCTTCGTTTGCCTTCGCCTACCTGTTTCTCTGGACGGCACAACCCTTCGACTGGCCGCCCGACGGCTCGGCGCTGCCGGGCTTCGCCGAGCCGCTCCTTCTCTCTGCCGTGCTCGCGCTCGCGCTCGGTTTCTTCGAGCTTGCGGAGCGGATGAACCAGCGTGAACGGCGCGTGCTCACGGTGCTGTGCCTGCTCGCGACGGCGGCTCTTGCGGGCGCCGCAGTGATGCTCGGCTGGGAATGGATCGAGAGCCTCGGCATCGAGGCCACACGGCACAGCTACGGCGCAGCGGTCTGGACGCTCCTCGGTTACATGGGCGCGCACGTGGCGATTGGGGCCATCATGGCGTTCTGGTGCATCGCCCGCCTCGCGGTTGGCATGCTGGATGCATGGCACTGCCTGACGCTGCGCCTCTGCCTCCTGTGGTGGCGCTTCACCGCGCCGGTCGCAATCGCGGCGGTGCTTCTCATCGCAGGATTTCCCCATGCGGTCTCTCAGCACTGACGCCGGGGCGCAAGCGGGCCCGGAATCGGAAGCGGTCTTCCGCATCCTCGATCTCGCCTTCGGCTTCTTCGTGTGGGCGATTCACTTGCTCGTGGTCTACGTCGCAACGGCGATTTACTGCGTGCTCCATCCCGGTGCGGCAGAAACCGGAATCCCGCCCATGTTTCTCGCCGCGCTGGTCGTCATTACGATCGCCGCCGCGGCCGCCGTCCTCGGCCACGCCGGGCTTCGTTATCTGCGGAAATTGAAAGTTCCGCACGATGACGGCTTTCGCCTCGCGGTGACCGTGGGTTGCGACGCCATCGCGGCCGTTGCGATCGTCCTGCTGCTTTTTCCGATCCGGCTCGTTCCGGCCTGCGCCTAGCGCGGCGCCGCTAACGTCTGCGACTTCGATGCGGCGACGATGCCCCACGCCGCCATGAACATCGCGGCGATCAGCGGTCCGATCACGAAGCCGTTCAGGCCGAAGGCCGCCATGCCGCCGAGGGTCGAGATGAGGATCACGTAGTCCGGCATCTTCGTGTCCTTGCCCACGAGGATGGGCCGTAGCAGGTTGTCGACGAGCCCGATCACGAGGATGCCGTAGGCGATGAGCACCACCCCCTGCCACACAGAGCCCGTCGCGAGCAGGTAAATCGCAGCGGGCACCCACACGAGCCCGGTGCCTACAGCCGGCAGGAGCGACAGAAACCCCATCACGACGCCCCACAGGACCGGCGCATGGATGCCAAGGAACCAGAAGATGAGCCCGCCGAGGAATCCCTGCACGATCGCCACCACGATCGTGCCCTTCACCGTGGCGCGGATGACCTCGGTGAACTTGCGGAACAGCTTGCGCTGCAGCTCATCGCGTAGCGGGACCGCGGCCCGGATGCGCTGGGTCAGCATGTGACCGTCGCGCAGCAGGAAAAAGAGCAGGTAGAGCATGATGAAAAAACTCACCACGAAATCGAGCGTGTTCTGCCCGATATTGAGCGCCTGTCCCGCGAGAAACTGGAGGCCTCGGCTGAGCCCCGCCGCAAATCTTTCCTGCACTTCACTGAGGTTCGTGAGCTGGAAGCGGTCGAGGAGCGCCGTTGTCCACGGCGGCAGCGCTTCGTAGATCCGCCTTGCGTAGGCGCCGAGGTTCCACTCCCCCGAGCGCAGTTTTTCGTACATCTGGAAGCCCTCCTGCAGCAGCATCCCGGTGATGAGCGCGGAGGGCAGGATCACGAGCACGAGAATGAGTATGACGGTGGAGAACGCCGCGAGCGAGCAGCGCTGGCGCATCGCTCGCGCGAGCCTGCGATAGAGCGGTGCAAACAGGATGGCGAGAACCGTCGCCCAGAAAACCGCCGCATAGAAAGGCCACAGGATCAACGCGAAGGCAAGCGATACCGCAACGAGCAGCACCACGAAAGGCTTGTCCTGCATGGGAGAGGGGGTGGGCGATTCCAAGGGACTCGTCATTGTTGTACGCAACCGGGCCTCCATGATAAGCGATACGCGGCTCGAGCGTGGGATGCTCACGCATACGGACGATATCCATCCCGTCGGTCCGCCCGCGGTTATGCTTTCACACGACTTGGTGTAGCATCGACCGAGGCTGTTGCAAACGGAGGTTCTGCGTGGATCCCTTACTGCTCTCGCGCATCCAGTTTGCCTTTCTCATCGCATTTCACTTTTTCCTCCCCGCGTTCACCATCGGGCTTGCCTCGTACATCGCCGTCCTCGAAGGCTGCCACGTGTGGACCCGGCGGAAGGCGTACCTCCGCCTGTCCGCGTTCTGGATACGGATCTTCGCGGTGTCGTTCGGCATGGGCGTCGTTTCGGGCATCGTCATGCCGTTTCAGTTCGGCACGAACTGGAGCCGGTATTCGGAGCAGACGGCTGGCATCGTGGGCCCGCTCATGGGCTACGAGGGGCTTACGGCCTTTTTTCTCGAAGCGGCCTTTCTCGGCGTGCTCCTCTTCGGGCGCAAGCTGGTGCCGCCGTGGGCGCACTTCGCCTCCGCGATCATCGTCGCGCTCGGCACGCTCTTCTCCGCGTTCTGGATCCTCGCTGCAAACAGCTGGATGCAGACGCCCGCCGGCTTTGAAGTCGTCGATGGCCGGTTCGTGCCGACCGACTGGCTCGCGGCGATCTTCAATCCCTCTTTTCCATACCGCTTCATGCACACCGTCGTCGCGGTCTATCTCACCACCGCTTTCACGGTCATCGGCGTCGGCGCGTGGTACTTGAGGCGCAATCGCTTCGTGGAGGAGTCGCGCCTCATGCTGATGATGGGCATGCTGCTCGCATCGGTGCTCGTGCCCCTGCAGGCCGTGCTCGGCGATCTTCACGGCGTGAACACCTACGAGCACCAACCGCAGAAGCTCGCGGCCATCGAAGGCATCTGGGAAGGCGGCCCCGGGCAGCCGGCGATCATCTTCGCGATACCGGACGAGGCGAACGAAACCAACCATGCGGAGATCGGCATCCCGAAGCTCGCGAGCCTGTATCTCACGCACGACTGGGACGGCCACGTGCCAGGGCTCAAGGATTTCCCGCGTGACGAGCGCCCGCCGGTTGCGATCACGTTCTACTCGTTCAGGGTTATGGTCGCGATGTGGCTCGTCATGGCCGGCTTGACGATATGGGCGTGGATCATGTGGGCGCGGCGGCGGCTCCAGGGCTCCACCGCCTTCCTGACCGCGGCGACGTGGTCGATACCCGTCGGCTATATCGCGGTGACGGCAGGGTGGTTCACGACGGAAGTCGGGCGGCAGCCGTGGGTGGTCTACGGCCATTTGCGCACCGCAGAGGCAGTGACCCCGTTTCTGACCGGCGCCGACGTCGCGCTCTCGCTCTTCTTCTACGTCGCCGCGTACGCGATCGTGTTCGGCGCGGGCTTCTATTACCTCGTGCGACTCGTTCACCGCGGCATGCCGGAAGATTTGCCGGAGCCGCGCGAGGACCGGCGCCCGGCACGCCCGCTCTCGGCCGCGACGCGCTAGGCGGATCGCGATCATGATTCTCGACCTCGTGCCGATCTGGACCGCGATCCTCGCGCTGAGCGTATTCATGTACGTGCTGCTCGACGGATTCGATCTCGGCGTCGGCATACTCTTTCCATTCGTACCGGATGAGGGGGCACGCAACACGATGATGGCCTCGGTCGCGCCGGTATGGGACGGTAACGAGACATGGCTGATCATGGGCGGTATAGGCATGCTCGTTGCCTTCCCGGTCGCGTTCGCCATCATCTTTCCGGCGCTCTACTTTCCCGTGCTCGCCATGCTGCTGGGACTCATCTTTCGCGGTGTCGCGTTCGAGTTCCGCCCGACCGCGATGAGCCCCAAGAAGTGGGACCGCTCGTTCTTCTGGGGCTCGCTCGTCGCGACCTTCGCGCAGGGCTGCATACTCGGGAAGTTCGTCCTCGGGTTCGACACCGACGGCCGACAGTATGTCGGGTCCACCTGGGACTGGGTGCATCCGTTTGTGCTGGCTGTCGGGGTGGGTCTCGTGTTCGGTTACACCCTGCTCGGCGCGACCTGGCTCGTCATGAAGACCGAGGGGCGGTTGCAGAACTGGGCGCGCACGCGCGCCCGGATCGCGCTCGCCGGCGTGCTGGCGTTTATCGTGCTCGTCAGCGTGTGGACGCCGCTGCTGCACGAGCGCATCGCCGAGCGCTGGTTCTCCTGGCCGAACATCGCATACTTTTCCCCGGTTCCCGTCATCACTGCGGTGCTCGCCCTCTGGCTATGGCGTGCGCTCGCGCGCGGAAACGACGTTGCGCCGTTCATCGCATCGATGGGGCTTTTCCTGCTCTCCTACCTCGGTCTCGCCATCAGCCTGCTGCCGTACATCGTGCCGCACCGGATCACGCTGTGGGACGCCGCAACCGCGCCGGAAGGGCAGGCGTTTCTCCTCATCGGCACGCTCTTTCTCATTCCCATCATCTTCATGTACGTGGGGTGGTCGTACTGGGTGTTTCGCGGCAAAGTGCGCGCGGACATCGGATATCACTGAGCGCGCGGGTGCGCGCCCCGCCTCGTCGAACTTTTTGCTTGTGGGAATGAACACAGCGAAAAGGCGGTCATACCGGGAGGGCGCGAGATGGGGTGGGTCCTGCGCGCGACACGGGACATGAGCATGAGTTGGCCGACGCAAGCGAGGCAGAACCGTAACTCCGCGGAGACCGGGCAGCCGCCCGCCCGCAAGTCCGACACACCGCGCGCGCCGCGGCCGCCCAACGTCCCGCGCGGGGCGTGGCTCGCATTTCTCACGATCCTGCTCGTCAACTACCTGCTGGTCAGGCTTTTTCTCCCGAGCCCGGGCGAGCCGGTCACCATTCCCTACACCGTTTTCAAGGAGGAGGTGGCAAAAGGCAACGTCGAGGCGATCTATAGCAAGGGAACGAGCATCGAAGGCCGCTTCGTGAAGCCGATCACATGGCCGCCCGAGGGCAGCAAGGCAACGCCCAAGGGCGGGAAGGACGCGCCGGGCGGCCTCGAACGTCTGCTCGGCGCGGCGCGCGTGCGCGATCTCTTCAAGCA
>CAMPGR010000117.1 GCA_946885605.1 uncultured Pseudomonadota bacterium | reverse complement strand
TGAATTGATGCCGCAGGCGCACGATACGCCCTCCCTCGCGTAAAGCGGGGCTTACCCGGCGGCGATACGGGCCGCCAGCGTCTCCTTGTCGCGTTCCGCGTCCTCCTGCTGCTGGAGCGCCCACATCTGCGCATAGAGCCCGCCCTGCGCAAGCAGGGCCTGATGCGTGCCGCGCTCGACGATGCGGCCGTGTTCCATCGCCAGTATCTGGTCGGCATCCATCACTGTGGAAAGGCGATGCGCGATGACGAGCGTGGTGTGCCCGTGCGCAATACGGTCGAGTTCCGCCTGGATCGCCTGCTCGGACTTGGAATCGAGCGCCGAGGTGGCTTCATCGAAGATGAGGATGCGTGGCTGCTTCAAGAGCGCGCGTGCAATCGCGACGCGCTGCTTTTCACCTCCTGAGAGCTTGAGGCCGCGCTCGCCCACGCGCGTTTCGTATCCGTCCGGCAGCCGGACGATGAAATGGTGGATGTGCGCTGCTTGTGCCGCCGCTTCGACCTCCTCACGCGTGGCTTCCGGGCGTCCATACTGGATGTTGTAGTAGATGGTGTCATTGAAGAGCACGGTATCCTGCGGCACGATGCCGATCGCCGCGCGCAGGCTGGCCTGCCGGAGCTGGCGTATGTCTATGCCATTAACGGCGATGCGGCCGCCCGATACCTCGTAGAAGCGGAACAGGAGCCGCGCGAGTGTCGACTTGCCCGCTCCGCTCGCCCCCACAACGGCGACTTTGCTGCCAGGAGGCACCTCGAAGCTTACGTCGTGCAGGATCTGGCGCTGGGGATCGTAGCTGAAATCGACGTGCTCGAAGCGCACCGCCGCCGGCCCCGGCGGCAACGGCGCGGCGTCGGGCCGGTCTTCGACCTCGCGGTTCTCCTCGAGGAGCCGGAACATGCGGTCCATGTCGATGAGCGCCTGCTTGATCTCGCGATAGACCATGCCGAGGAAGTTGAGCGGGATGTAGAGCTGGATCAGGAGCCCGTTGATCAGCACGAGATCGCCGAGCGTGAGGCTGCCGCCCACCACGCCCTGCGCGGCGAGGATCATAAGCGCGGTGACGGCGATCGCGATGATGCAGCTCTGCCCGATGTTGAGGAGCCCGAGGGAAGCCTCGTTCTTCACCGCCGCCGACTCGTACAGCTTGAGATTCTCGTCGTAGCGCCGCGCTTCGTAGTCCTCGTTGTTGAAATACTTCACCGTCTCGTAATTGAGCAGGCTGTCGATCGCGCGCGTGTTCGCCTTCGAATCGAGCTCGTTCGCACGCCGGCGGAACTCCATGCGCCACTCCGTGATCGCCACGGTGAAGGCGATATAGAGCGCGATCGCGACGAAGGTGACCGCCACGAATCGCCAGTCGAAGCGCGCAAAGAGCACGAGCGCGACCAGCGCGAATTCGAGCACGACCGGGATGATCGAAAACAGCATGTACGAGAGCAGCGTCGAGATGCCGCGCGTCCCGCGCTCGATGTCACGCGACATGCCCCCCGTCTGGCGCTCGAGGTGAAATCTCAGCGAAAGGCTGTGGAGGTGTCCGAATACCGTGAGGGCAATACGGCGGATGGCGCGTTGGGTGACGCGCACGAAGACGACGTCGCGCAACTCCGCGAAGAGCGTCGTGGAGAGCCTCAACGCGCCGTAGGCGACGAGGAGCGCGAACGGAAGCGCGACCACGGCGCGGCTCGGGTCGAGTGCATCGACCACGTCCTTCAGCACGAGCGGCACGCCGACGTTGGCGAGCTTCGCGGTGGTGAGGAACACGAGCGCGACGACGACGCGCCACTTGTACTCCCAGAGATATGGCAGCAGCATCGGGACGACGCGCCACTCGCGGCTGCGTCGTTCGCGGCCGCTCGCTGTCGCGTGGGGAAGTGCGGTGGAACGAGGATTCATCGGGAGAAAGGCGAGGGTTGGGTCATTCTACGGGGAATCGAATTCGCGCGCCCGGCCGTAGGCGAACGCTCCCGTCAGCAGGCGCGCCACGCCGTACGCGGTCCACGTCGCGACGCGCACGGCGAGCGGCTGCTGGCGCCAGCGCTCGCGCTTCATGTCGCGCGCGCCTTCGGCCATCGCGCGGGCGAGGCTCTCGCGCAGCTTCGCAGCGAATGCGCGGTCGCGCACCACGACGTTCGCTTCGCGCGCGAGCAGCAGGCTGAACGGATCGATGTTGGAGGAGCCGACGGTCGCCCACTCGCCGTCGATCACCGCGACCTTCGCATGGAGGAAGCTCTTGTGATATTCAGAGATGCGAATGCCGGCATCCAGAAACGCGCCGTACAGCGCGCGCGAAGCATAGTGCAGCAGCAGATACTCCACCCGCCCCTGCAGCAGCAGGGTGACCTCCACACCGCGCGCCGCGGCCTCCATGAGCGCGCGGCGGAAGCTCAAGCCGGGAAAGAAGTACGCGTTCGCGATGAGGATCTCCGAGCGCGCGGCGGCAATCGCCTCCAGGTACGCTTCCTCGATGGCGCGCCGATGGCGGAGGTTGTCACGCACGACGAACGCCGCCTGCTGCGTGCCGCGCGGTGTCGTGTCGGGCTCGAGCCTGTTGACGTTGTGCCAGTCGCGTCCGAGCTGCATGAATTCCACCAGCGCCCACAGCCGCTTCACCGCGGGATAGATGTGCCCGAGAAGCGGCCCTTCGATACGCACCGCGTAATCGAAGCGCGGCGGCGTATGTCCCGGGGTATGCATGTCGTCGATGATGTTGATGCCGCCTATGAACGCGAAGCGCGCATCGACCACCGCGAGCTTGCGGTGCATCCGCCGCAGGCGCCGCCGCCCCAGGAAAAGGGGCCCGCGCTCAGGCCGGTAGACGAGCACCCGGACGCCGGCGCTCTCGAGATCCGCCACGAAGCCGCCGCTCAGCTTCTTCGAGCCGAAACCATCCATCAGCACATGCGTCGCAACGCCGCGCCGGGCGGCGCGCTTCAGCGCTTCACCGACACGCCGCCCGGCCTCGTCGCTGTCGTAGATGTAGGTTTCGATGTGAATCTCGCGTTGCGCCTCCTCGCACGCCGCTTCCAGTTGCGGAAAATACTCGCTCCCTCGCGTGAGTAGCGTGATGCGGTTGCCCTCGACGAAATCAGTCATATCCTTTCAAGCACGGTCGTAAGGACAGCGTGATCGGATATGCGCGCCCACACGTTGCCGTGGTGGGCGTGCGCGAATCCGATGCGGAAACCGCGCACGTAGATGCGATCGAGGCGAAAGACGGGGAGGACCGAGGGAAAACTGCGGGCGGGTGCACCGTGCACGACTTCGAAAACTTCGTGCATGTTGAGCGGCTGGGCAAGCTCGTGTGTGGCCTTGTGCCGCCAGTGCCAGTCGTTGAAGTCTCCGGCGACGATGAGCGGCGCGTGCGCGGGTACGAGCTTCTCGATGCGCTGGCGCAGCCATTCGAGCTGCCGGCTGCGGCCGCGAGCGAAAAGCCCGAGATGCACGCAGATGCAATGCAGCTCATCGGACCACCCGGGGATCCCGATCTCGCAATGCAGCAGCCCGCGCCGCTCGAAGCGATGCGTCGAGACGTCCTGGTTGTCCCAGCGCGTGATGGGAAAGCGCGAGAGCACCGCGTTGCCGTGGTGGCCGAAGTCGTATACCGCGTTGCGGCCGTAGGCATACTCCTGCCACATCGTGTCGGCGAGAAACTCGTACTGCGGCGCGGCGGGCCAGTTATCGTGGCGCCGCGCGTAGCGCTCGTGATTGCCGAGGACTTCCTGCAGGAAGACGAGATCGACGTTGAGCGCGCGCAGCCGCTCCCGCAGCTCGTGGATCACCATGCGGCGCTTGAAGAACGACAAGCCCTTGTGAATGTTATACGTTGCGACGCGCAGCGTTTCTTTCACGGTGTGTGGGTGCGAAGCCGGCCCGGTGGGCGCCGGGCAAGCGCTCAATTGTAAGGGAGAGGCCTGGACGCCGCGCCCCGACGTGAGGCGCGCGGCCGCCGGCAAGGATGGTAGTGCGATACTGCGGAAGTCAGGAGACGGCCAGCATGCGGTCGAGCGCGATGCGGGCGAGCTTCGCTTCGTGCGCCGGCACCTTGATCCGGTTCACCGCCTTCCCGGCGGCAACGTTCTCCAGCGCCCAGGCGAGGTGCTGGGGATCGATGCGCTGCATCGTCGAGCACATGCACACGGTGGGCGCCATGAATTGCACGATCTTGCCCTGCGGCTTGAATTCTTCCGCGATGCGGTTCACGAGGTTCAATTCCGTGCCGACGAGCCAGCGCGTGCCCGGCGCGCTTGCCGCGACGGTCTTGATGATGTACTCCGTCGATCCGACGTAGTCGGAAAGCTTGCATACTTCGAAATTGCACTCGGGATGGCTGATCACCATGCCGCCCGGGTGCTGCTGCCGCCAGCGCAGGATGTGCTGCGCCTGGAACATCTGATGCACCGAGCAGTGCCCCTTCCAGAGCAGGATCTTCGCCATCTTGATCTGTTGCGGCGTGAGCCCGCCCATCTCCTCGTCCGGATCCCACACCAGCATCTCGGAGAGCGGGATGTTCATGAGATAGCCGGTCCATCGCCCGAGGTGCTGGTCGGGGAAGAACAATACTTTCTCGCGGCGCGCGAAGCTCCACTCCAGGATCTCGCGCGCGTTGGTCGAAGTGCACACGATGCCGCCGTGCTCGCCGCAGAACGCCTTGAGGTCCGCCGCGCTGTTGATGTAGGTGACCGGCGTGACATGCTGGTCCGGATCGAGCACCTGCTTCAATTCCCGCCACGCGCGCTCGACCTTGGAGAGGTTCGCCATGTCGGCCATCGAGCAGCCGGCGTTCAGGTCGGGAAGGATGGAAATCTGCTCGGGCTTGGACAGGATGTCGGCGACTTCCGCCATGAAGTGCACGCCGCAGAACACGATGTACTGCGCCTCGGTCTGCGCGGCGAGCTTGGAGAGCTTGAGCGAGTCGCCGGTCAGGTCAGCATGCTTATAGACATCCGCGCGCTGATAGTGGTGGCCGAGTATGACGGCGCGCTTGCCAAGCGCCTCGCGCGCGGCGACGATGCGCGCTTCGCACGCTTCATCGGCGAGTGGCTTGAAACGCTCGAATGTGATCGTGCTGACTTCCATCCCGTGCGCCTTGCAAAAGTGAAGCCTGAGACATTACCACAATGTGGCAAAAAATCTAGCCTGAGCGCGGTGGCGTTACGCCATAACCCCCGGGCTTCAATGGGGTTATTGGGTCGTCTCCCCGAAATTCAACCACGCCACGCGCTCTACGATGTGGACTTCCCTTGGACATCGAGCGCTGCCACGCGCTGCGGCAACTCGCGTATCGCCTCGGCGTTGCTCCACGAAAACGCCCTGTCGGCCGCCTCGCGCCAAGGCAGCCATTCGTAACGCAGGTGCTCACGCGGCGCGAGCCTGATCGGGAGCGGCGCGGGCACGAGCAAACCGAACACGTGCTCGGTATTGTGCGTGACGCCCGGCGCATAGCGATTGCGCCAGCGCCGGTAGATTTCGTACTGGTTCTCCTTGTGCCAGTCGGTAAGCACGTAGCGGCCGACGTCCAGGCCGGTTTCTTCCTTCGTCTCGCGTACCGCGGTGTCCCGGAGGGTTTCGCCCTCGTGCCGGCTTCCCGTCACCGACTGCCAGAACCCGGGACGGTCGGCGCGCTCGAGCAGCAGCACGTCCAGCGCCGGCGTGTGAATGACGACCAGCACCGAAACCGGGATCTTGTACGCCGTCGCGCTCATGTGCCGAAGATCGGGCGATCGCTTGCGTCATCGACCAGCGCCACGAATACCGTGCCCCGTTCTTTCCAGTAGTCGGCCGCGAAACCGAGGATATCCATCGCCTTTGCGTAATCTTGCGGGGCGCTCCGGGCAAAGCGCAAAGCGTTCTGAAAGTGGATGAGGTAGCCGCGTGCGGGGTGCCATGAAAAATCCTGCAAGCTGTCTGCGAACGCATCCCAGTTGCCGCCGAACGACGAGGGGAAACCGAACGTTGCCGCGCACGCCTCGAGGAACCGGTCCTTGTCTCCAACGTTGCGGAGGTCGAGCGCGAAAAACGCGATACCGAGCCGCGCGGCGGCCTGCTTCAGCAGATCGAGCGCGGCCGGCGGCCGGTAAATCCCGGATCGCGCCGGATCGAACGGCGTATGGACAGGCCCGGTCACGGCTTGATGCGCCTGAAGCTGCGATAGTGATCGTCGGTGTAGTAGCACTCACCGTCCCGGCCGCGCACGAGACGGCGCGCGCCCTGGTGCTCGAGCCCGGGCGTCGGCACGGTGTATTCGCGATAATAACCGCGCTCGCGAACCGGAAGCAGCTTTTCGAAGTTACCGAAGACAGCGCCATCGCGCGCATACGGAAACGGCCCGCCCTTCCGTATGAGATCCAGCGTTTCCAGCGCCTCCTGCGGAAGTTCGGCCAACGCGACTTCCGGGATCGCCTGCTTCTCCGCTACCGGAGCATCCGGTGCAATCACCCGCGCCAAGAGCGGCGCCGATACGGTCGCTATCGCTACGAGGAGCGCGACGGGAAGGCGCATCGCGGCCAGCACGCGGAAGAGCATCGCTCGAGCTTTCCTTCGTTCTCCCCGGTGCTCCTGCGCGGCTGCGCCGTTCAGTCGCTCTTCTGCTCGGGCTGCCGCAGCCGGATGTGCAGCTCGCGGAGCTGCTTTTCGTCCACCGTGTTCGGTGCGCGCGTCAGCAGGCACTGCGCGCGCTGCGTCTTGGGAAACGCGATGGTATCGCGTATCGAATCCGCACCGGCCATCAGCGTCACGATGCGGTCGAGCCCGAACGCGATGCCGCCGTGCGGCGGCGCGCCGTACTGCAGCGCCTGCAGCAGGAAGCCGAACTTCGCTTCCGCTTCCTCCGGGCTGATCGCGAGCGCCTCGAACACCTTCGATTGCACTTCCTGCCGGTGGATCCGCACCGAGCCGCCGCCGATTTCCCAGCCGTTCAGCACCATGTCGTGCGCTTTCGCGCGCGCCGCCGCGGGATTGGACGCGAGCAGGTCCTCATGCCCGTCGGCAGGGGAGGTAAAGGGGTGATGCATGGCGCCCCAGCGCTTCTCGTCCTCGTCCCATTCGAACATCGGGAAATCGACCACCCACAGCGGCCGCCACCCTGCGTCGAAGTGCCCGTGCTCGTGCCCGACCTTGACGCGCAGCGCGCCCAGCGATTCGTTGACGACCTTGGCGCGATCGGCGCCGAAGAATATGAGATCCCCGTTCTGCGCGCTCGTGCGATCGAGGATCGCGTTCACCGTCGCCGGCGGCAGGAACTTCAATATCGGCGACTGCAGGCCCTCCACGCCTTTCGCAAGATCATTGACCTTGATGTACGCAAGCCCCTTCGCGCCGTAGATCTTCACGAACTCGGTGTAATCGTCGATCTCCTTGCGGGTCAGCTCGCCGCCGCGCGGCACCCTGAGCGCGGCGACGCGCCCGTCCTCGAGCTGCGCGGCGTCGCGAAAGACCTTGAATTCCACCCCGGCCATGAGATCGGTCAGCTCGGTGAGCTTGAGCGGCACGCGCAAGTCCGGCTTGTCGGAGCCGTAGAGCGCCATGGCTTCGTCATAGCTGATGCGCGGAAAGGGATCGGGCAGCTCGACCCCCAGCACACTCTTGAAGACGTCGCGGAGCAGCGCTTCCATGAGATCCATGATTTCGCGCTGATCGAGGAAAGAGGTCTCGATGTCGATCTGCGTGAACTCGGGCTGGCGGTCCGCGCGCAGGTCCTCGTCGCGGAAGCACTTGACGATCTGGTAGTAACGGTCGAAGCCGGAAATCATCAGGAGCTGCTTGAAGAGCTGCGGCGACTGAGGCAGCGCGTAGAAATGGCCCGGATGCACGCGCGAGGGGACGAGATAATCGCGGGCGCCTTCCGGCGTCGAGCGCGTGAGCATCGGCGTCTCGATATCGATGAAGCCGTGCCGGTCGAGAAACGTGCGAAAGGCCATGGCCGCACGGTAGCGCAGCCACAAGTTCTGCTGCATCTGCGGGCGGCGCAGATCGAGGAAGCGATACTCGAGGCGCACGTTCTCGGAGAGCTGCGTCTCGTCCATCTGGAACGGCGGAGTGAGCGAAGGATTGAGTATCTCGATCTCGTGCGCGAGCACTTCCACTTCCCCGCTCACCAGGTTGGGATTGACCGTGCCCTCGGGTCGGCGGCGCACGCGGCCCGTCACTTTGACGACGAACTCGTTACGCAGCCGGTCCGCGGTACGGAAAGTTTCCGGCGTATCGGGGTCGCACACGACCTGCACGACCCCTTCGCGGTCGCGCAGATCGATGAAAATCACGCCGCCGTGATCGCGCCGCCGGTGCACCCAGCCGAACAGCGTCACGGTGCTGTCGAGGTGCTTACGGCTCATGAGCCCGCAGTATTCGCTACGCATGCGTATGGAGGATAGGAGTAAGGATCAGGAGACGAATCGTGGTTGAGCGGTCGCGACCGAGGAAGATCCAGGCACCCCCTGGACCCTTATTGATTGACGACCTGGGGTTGTCGCGGCTCCTCGCCGCTCGGTGCGATGATACGCGGATCCAGTCTGCGGGCGCCGCCGTTGGGCGCCACGACGCCCATCGATACGATGTACTTCAACGCCGCGTCCACGGTCATGTCGAGTTCGATCACGTCGCTGCGCCGGACGATGACGAAATAGCCGCCCGTCGGGTTCGGCGTGGTGGGCACGTAAATGCTGAGATAGTCGCCGGAGAGATGGTGCGTGACATCGCCCCCCGGCGTTCCGGTGAGGAAAGCGATCGTCCACATGCCCGGCTGCGGCCACTGCACGAGGAGCGCCTTGCGGAACGCCTGGCCGGTCGGCGAAAAAAGCGTATCGCTCACCTGCTTCACACCGTTATAGATCGAGTTCACGACCGGTATCCGCGCAAGCACGCCTTCCCAGAAGGCGACGAGTCGCTGGCCAATCATATTGGCGGCGAAAACCCCTGTCAGAAAGACGACCAGAACCGTCAGCAGCACGCCCAGCCCCGGGATATGGAATCCCAGCCACGCCTCCGTGCGCAGCCCCGCGGGAAGAAGGAGCAGGGTCTGATCCATGGTGCCCACCAGGAGGTTCAGCACCCATAGCGTGATCACCACCGGGACCCAGATCAGGAGCCCGGTGATGAAATAGCGTTTAATGAGAGTCTTTCGTGACATGTGAGGGCGAAAATGGCCGGACGCCGCGCCACGACCGGGGCATTCCGATCATAGCGGAGCCTGACGTGATATTAAACCGTGGTGAGATCGAACCTTTGCCGGGCAGCGCGCGGATTCGGCGTGAGCTTGCCGCATCGCCGGGGAGCGTCCCGGCGAAAAGCCTAGCTACACGCGGGGCAGGCGCCCGTGCCGCAGGCCGCCTCGGCCTTCGACTCGGTCGATTTGGAGCCTTCGGAAGTTTTTTCCGGTTCCTTCTTCGATTGGGTGCCGGTGTTCTTGGGTTCCTTCTTCGATTGGGTGCCGGTGTTCTTGAAATCCGTGACGTACCACCCGCCGCCCTTCAATTGGAAGCCGGCGGCGCTCATCAGCTTGGTGAAAGTGCGCTTGCCGCATTCCGGGCAATCGGTGAGCGGCGCATCGCTCATCCGTTGCAGATACTCGTGCTGAAAGCCGCACTCCGCGCACCGATATTCGTATATAGGCATGGCAACCCCCCGCGTTAACGAAAAAGCATTATACCTGATAAGGTTACAATCACGGCGACAATGGTGGGGGCGATTTCCCGGATTACAAGGTGGCGCAAACGGCGATGAGATCTGCTGTCCAAAACCGATCGTTACATTGGCTACCGCGCGCCGCCGCATGGGCGGTGATGTCTCTCCTCGCGCTCGCGGGGCCAGCCAGGTCTGCAGCAAGCGAGTCGGCGAATGTCTATGTTGCGGGGGCGGACGTGAAGATCGAACATCCCGTGGAGGGCGACCTCTACGCGGCGGCGGGGCGCGTAACCATCACGCAACCCGTCCGCGGAGACGCAGTGGTCGCCGCGGGATCCGTCGATCTCGCCAACGCGGTCGGTGATGATTTCCGCGCGGCGGGAGGCGTGGTGACGCTGGCGGGAAAGATCGCGGGCGAAGCCCTGATCGCCGGAGGCAGCATCGCCTTCGGCCGGGATGCGGAGGTGCTCGGGCGGGTGTGGCTCGCCGGCGGCGATATTGCGGTCGCAGGTCGCCTGCGGGGCGGACTCAAAGTCTATGGCAAGAACATCGTCATCCTTGGCGAAATTCAAGGCCCGGTCGAGCTCTCCGGAGAACAGATCGAGATCGTCGGCTCGGCACGGATCGCAGGCGATGTACGTTACTCGAGCCGCCAGGAGATCCGGGTCGATCCGCAGGCACAGATAACGGGCAGCGTGATACGCACCCCGGGTGCATTCGAATTCCCGCGACCGAGAATCGAGTTTCCCGGGTTGCCTCCCGTGCGTCCGCTGCTTCTCCTCGGCCTGCTCGCCGCCGGGGCGCTCCTCGTCTCGCTCTTTCCGCGCTTCACGGCCAATGCAACGCAGACGCTGCGCACCTCGCCGCTCAAGAGCATGGGGCTCGGCACGGCGATCTTCTTCAGCCTGCCGCCGGTCATCCTGCTGCTCACCCTCACGATCATCGGCATCCCGATCGCGCTGCTGCTCGCCGCGCTCTATGCCGGCGCGCTTCTGATCGGCTATCTCGTGACGGCGTTTTTCGTGGGCGACCGGTTGTTGCACACGTTGCGCCCGCGACGCGAAGCGACATTTGCGTGGCGCATCGGCTCGCTCGCGGTCGCGCTGGTGCTGCTGTGGCTTGCCTATGCCATTCCGTTTGCCGGCACACTCATCCTCCTCATTGCACTGTTTGCCGGTCTGGGCGCGATGGTGCTGCAGGCGTTCAGCAGCTATGCCGCAACGGCTTAGAACGACACCTTTGACGGTGAACCCGCGCAGCACGGCCTTCAAGCGCCTCATCGCGCGCAACGAAAGACTGCCGCCGCTGCCGACCGCGGTCGTGCACCCGTGCGACCCTGAATCCCTGAAGGGTGCGCTGTTGGCATGGCATCACGGGCTGATCGAACCGATACTCGTCGGCCCGGAAGCCAAAATCCGCCGCGCGGCCGCTCAGGCGGGTGTTTCCATCCGCCATTTCCCCATCGTTCCGACCGAGCACAGCCACGCGGCGGCGGAAGCGGCGGTGGCACTTGCCAGGGAAGGGCGGGTCGAATGCCTGATGAAGGGCAGCCTGCACACCGACGAGCTGATGGCGGCCGTCGTCGATCCGCAGCGCGGACTGCGCACGGAACGCCGCGTGAGCCACGTCTTCGTGATGAGCGTATCGACCTATCCGCGGCCGCTCCTCATCACCGATGCGGCGGTCAACATCGAGCCCGACCTCGAAGCAAAGCGCGACATCGTGCAGAACGCCATCGATCTCGCGCACGCGCTCGGCATCGCACGCCCGCGTGTGGCCATACTGTCGGCCGTCGAAACCGTCACGCCGAAGATCCGCTCCACGATCGACGCCGCCGCACTGTGCAAGATGGCCGATCGCGGGCAGATCCGCGGGGCGGCGCTCGACGGCCCCCTCGCCTTCGATAACGCGATCTCGGAGGCGGCGCGCCGCGCGAAACGCATCACCTCCTCGGTGGCGGGACGACCCGAGATCCTGGTGGTACCCGATCTCGAAGCCGGGAACATGCTCGTCAAGCAGCTGCAATATCTCGCGGGCGCGAAGAGCGCCGGCATCGTGCTCGGCGCGCGGATCCCGATCGTGCTCACGAGCCGCGCCGATTCCGCCGAGTCGCGGCTCGCTTCGTGCGCGATCGCCGCTTTGCTGCGCGCATACAGCCTGAGGAAGCGCGCGAGATGAGCGGCAAGCTCCTCGTTCTCAATTGCGGGTCATCGAGCATCAAGTTCGCGGTCTACAGCGCGAGCCGCGAGCCGCAGCGGCTCTTGAGCGGAACGATAGCCGGGCTCGGCACAACGCCGCGTTTCAGCGCCCGCGATGCGAGCGGCGCGCCTCTGCCGGAAGCCGAACTCACGGACGAAGCCGGGCGGCCGCTCACGCTCGAAACCGCGCCGCGGCGGCTCTTCGACTGGCTGGAAGCGCGCGGCTACGGAGGCGATATCGCGGCGGCCGGGCATCGCGTCGTGCACGGAGGTGAGCGGTTTCTCCAGCCGGTGCGTGTCGATGACGCGATAATCGATGCGCTGGAGCGCCTCGACCCCATGGCCCCGCTGCACCAGCCGCACAATATTGCGGCGATAAGGGCGATGAAATCGATGCGCCCGGAGCTCCCGCAGTTCGCGTGCTTCGACACC
>CAMPGR010000116.1 GCA_946885605.1 uncultured Pseudomonadota bacterium | reverse complement strand
GCCACAGTCGAACCCCCTGTCAGATACGGCGCTTTTTAGGCGGACGGCAGCCGTTGTGCGGCACCGGCGTCACGTCCGAGATGCTGGTGATCTTGAAGCCGACGGCATTCAGCGCGCGCACGGCCGACTCGCGGCCGGGGCCAGGACCCTTGATGCGGACTTCGATGTTCTTCACGCCGCTCTCCTGCGCCATCCGGCCGGCATGCTCGGCCGCGACCTGCGCAGCGAAGGGTGTGGACTTGCGCGAGCCCTTGAAGCCGTTGCTGCCGCACGTCGCCCAGGCGAGCGCGTTGCCCTGCCGGTCGGTGATCGTGACGATCGTGTTGTTGAAGGACGCGTGAATGTGGGCGATGCCTTCCGCCACGTTCTTCTTGACCTTCTTGCGCACCCGGGTGCTTGCTTTTGCCATTTCGCTATACCTTTAAGCTGTCGTCGCCTTGATGATCCTGACCGCCGCCTTGCGCGGGCCCTTGCGCGTGCGGGCATTGGTGCGGGTCCGCTGCCCGCGCACCGGGAGCCCGGCGCGGTGCCGCTTGCCGCGCCACGTGCTGAGATCGATCAGGCGCTTGATGTTCATCGAAACTTCGCGGCGCAGGTCGCCCTCGACGGAGAATCTCGAGACCTGCTCGCGCAGCTTGTCCATCTCGGAGTCCGACAGGTCCTTCACCTTGGTCGAGCAGTTGATGCCCGCCGCCGCGCATATCGCGCGCGCGCGGCTGCGGCCAATGCCGTAGATCGCGGTCAACGCGATCTCCGCATGTTGTTGATTCGGTATGTTGACGCCACTTATGCGGGCCATGCCTACCCCCGAAACGGAAAACCGGAAATTTTAGCGTGTAAGAGGCTAATTTTCAATTGAAATTCAGCCCTGCCGCTGTTTGTGCCGCGGGTCGCTGCAGATCACCCGCACGACACCCTTGCGCCGGATGATCTTGCACTTGCGGCATATCCTTTTCACCGATGCCAGCACTTTCATGTTTGAGCCCTCTCATTGCCTTGCTTCTGCTTCATTTCGCGCGGAACACGATGCGTCCGCGCGTCAAATCGTATGGCGTCAGTTCCACCGTCACCTTGTCGCCCGGAAGAATCCGGATGTAATGCATGCGCATCTTGCCGGAGATGTGCCCGAGCACCACATGGCCGTTTTCCAGCTTCACGCGGAACGTCGCGTTGGGCAACGTCTCCACGATCTCACCCTGCATCTGTATTGTTTCTTCTTTTGCCATTTAGCGGGTAGGAAAGACGCCTCCCTTGAAATTCGCCTTCTTGAGCAGGCTTTCGTACTGGTGCGACATCACGTAGGCCTGCACCTGCGCCATGAAATCCATCGTGACGACGACGATGATGAGGAGCGAGGTGCCGCCGAAGTAAAAGGGCACGTTCTTCCACACGATCAGGAACTCCGGCAGCAGGCAGACGAGCGTCACGTAGATCGAGCCCGTGAACGTGAGCCGCATCGTGATCTTCTCGATATAGCGCGCGGTTTGCTCGCCGGGGCGGATGCCGGGCACGAACGCGCCGCTCTTCTTCAGGTTCTCCGCCGTCTCCTTCGGATTGAAGACGAGCGCGGTATAAAAGTAGCAGAAGAAAACGATGGCCGAAGCGTAAAGCAGCGTGTAAATCGGCTGCCCGGGATGGAGCGTCGCAGCGATCCTGCTCAACCAGCTCATCCCCTCGCCCGAGCCGAACCACCCGACCAGCGTCGCGGGAAAGAGGATGATGCTCGACGCAAAAATAGGCGGGATCACGCCCGACATGTTGAGCTTGAGCGGCAGGTGCGAAGTCTGGCCGCCATAGATCTTGCGCCCGACCTGGCGCTTGGCGTAGTTCACCAGGATCTTGCGCTGGCCGCGCTCGACGAAGCAGACGAACGCCGTCACGCCGACGACGAGCGCGCCGATCAGAAGCGCGATCGGTATCGAGAACGCGCCGGTGCGCACCAGTTCCAGCGTCCCGCCTACCGCCTGCGGAAATCCCGCCGCGATGCCGGCGAAGATGATGAGCGAGATGCCGTTGCCGATGCCGCGCTCGGTGATCTGCTCGCCCAGCCACATCAGAAACATGGTCCCCGTTACGAGCGTCACCATCGCCGTCATGCGGAACACGAAGCCGGGCTCCATCACGAGCCCCGGCTGGGACTCGAGCGCGATCGCGATGCCCAGGCTCTGAAACAGCGCGAGCCCCGCGGTGAAATACCGCGTGTACTGCGTGATCTTGCGGCGTCCCGCCTCGCCTTCCTTCTTCAGCGCTTCCAGCGTGGGGGACACGACGGTCATCAGCTGCATGATGATCGACGCCGAAATGTACGGCATGATCCCGAGCGCAAAGATCGAAAAGCGCGACAGCGCGCCGCCCGAGAACATGTTGAACATATCGAGGATGCCGCCGCGCTGCGACTGGAAAAGCTGCGCGAGCTGCGCCTGGTCGATGCCCGGCACCGGGATGAACGATCCGATGCGGAAGACGATGAGCGCCCCGAGCAGGAACAGCAGGCGGCGCTTGAGATCGCCCATCTTGCCGGCCGCGAGCAGTGATTCTCCGGTAGCCAAACTTCCCCGCCTTAGCTTGCGGGGGCGCCCGGCGCGGCGCCGCCCTTGCCATTTTGGACACCGGCACCCTTCGCCGGTTTGACAGGCGCCTCCACGCTTCCGCCCGCGCCCTCGATTGCCTCACGCGCGCCTTGGCTCACCGCGATGCCCTTGAGCGCGACCTTGCGCTTGATCTCGCCGGAGCGGATCACCTTCGCGCCAAGCGCAAGCTGCGGCACCACACCGGCCGCCTTGAGTGCCCCGAGATCGATGGTCTCTTCCTTCATCTTCTCGAGATCGCTCAATCTCACTTCCGCAGTCGCGCCACGGCGCAGCGGGGTAAAGCCGCGCTTCGGCAAGCGCCGCTGCAACGGCATCTGCCCGCCCTCGAAGCCGACCTTGTGAAAGCCGCCTGCGCGCGCCTTCTGGCCCTTGTGCCCGCGCCCGGCGGTCTTGCCGAGTCCGCATCCGATGCCGCGGCCCACGCGCTTTCTGTCGCGCCGCGAACCGGCAGCCGGTTTGATCTGATTCAGCCGCATCTAACCCTCACACTTGACGAGGTACGCCACCCTGTTGATCATGCCGCGTGTCGCCGGGGTATCGGCGACTTCCACGGTGTGGTTGAGCCGGCGCAGGCCGAGTCCGCGCACACACGCGCGGTGCTCGGGGCGCGTCCCGATCAGACTGCGCACCAGCGTCACTTTGAGTTTCTTTCCGCTCGCGTTCGCCATCGCCTACCCCGTGATTTCCTCGACGGTCTTGCCGCGCTTGGCCGCGATCGCGGCCGGCGTGTTCATCGACGTGAGCCCCTCTATCGTGGCGCGCACCACGTTGTAGGGGTTGGTCGAACCGAGACACTTCGCGAGGATGTTGGTGACGCCCATCACTTCGAGGACGGCGCGCACCGGCCCGCCCGCGATGATCCCCGTGCCCTCGTGCGCGGGCTGCATGTAAACGCGCGCGGCGCCGTGGCGGCCGATCACCGGGTGCTGCAGCGTGCCGTTCTTCAATTGCACCTTCACCATCTTGCGGCGCGCCTCTTCCATCGCCTTCTGGACCGCGACCGGCACTTCGCGCGCCTTGCCCTTGCCCATGCCGATGCCGCCGTCCCCGTCGCCGACCACGGCAAGCGCCGCGAAACCGAGCACGCGCCCGCCCTTGACGACCTTGGTGACGCGGTTCACCGCGACCATCTTTTCACGCAGCCCGTCGCCGCGCTCGTCGCCGGTCTGCATTTTTCCCGCCTGTATCCTTGCCATGATTTACGTCCCGGTATCCGTCAGAACTTGAGTCCGGCCGCGCGCGCGGCTTCCGCCAGCGCCTTCACGCGGCCGTGGTACTTGTACCCGGCGCGATCGAAAGCGACGGTCTCGATGCCGGCCTGCCGCGCGCGTTCCGCGATGCGTTTCCCGATTTCCGCCGCCGCCTTGATGTTGCCGCCGTTCTTGAACGCCTGCCGCATTTCCGGCTCGGCGCTCGACGCGGCTGCCACCACCTTCGCCCGGTCGCGGTCGATCACCTGCGCGTAGATATGGCAGTTGGACCGGTGCACCGTGAGCCGCAAGGCGCCCGCTTCCGCGATTCTGGAGCGGGTCTGACGCGCCCGCCGCAAACGTGCCTCATTCTTGCCGATCATGCTTCGCCTCGCCTACTTCTTCTTCGTTTCCTTGAGCACAATGCGCTCGTTGGCATAGCGCACGCCCTTCCCCTTGTAGGGCTCGGGGCTGCGGTAATCGCGCACCTCGGCCGCGACCTGCCCGACGAGCTGCCGGTCCACGCCCTTGATCACGATCTCGGTTTGGGTCGGCGTCTCGGCCTTGATCCCCTTCGGCATCTGGTGCACCATGGGATGCGAAAAGCCGATCGAGAGATTCAACTTGTCGCCCTGCGCCTGCGCGCGGTAGCCCACCCCCACGAGCGTCAGCTTCTTCTCGAAGCCTTTCGTCACGCCGTGCACCATGTTCGCGACGAGCGCGCGCAGCGTGCCCGACATCGCGTTCGCATGATGCGAGTTGTTTGTCGCCTTGAACTCGAGCCGGTTGTCCACTTTCTGCACCTTGACGTTGGGCGGGAGCTTCTGCGTCAGCGTCCCGAGCGGGCCCTTCACCGCGATCTCGCTCGGCGTCAACGTCACTTCGACCTTTTCCGGCAGCACCACCGGGTAATTTCCGATTCTCGACATCGCCCGACTCCGTTACGCCACGATGCAGAGCACTTCGCCGCCGACGCCCAGGCCCCGCGCCTTGCGGTCGGTCATGACGCCTTTCGACGTCGACACGATGGCGATGCCGAGCCCGTTCATGACGTTCGGAATCTCGCGGCTCGGCTTGTAGATCCTCAAGCCCGGACGGCTCACGCGCTCCATCTTCTCGATCACGGGCCTGCCGGCGTAGTACTTGAGGCTGATCTCGAGGCTGGGCCTGCCGCCGTTGTCGCGCAGCGCATAGTCCTCGATGTAGCCTTCGTCCTTGAGCACCTTGGCGATCGCTGCCTTCAACTTGCTCGAGGGCATCGCCACCGACTGCTTCTCGGACTGCTGCGCATTGCGTATGCGTGTCAGCATGTCCGCGATCGGGTCACTCATACTCATCGCTTCTCTCCCGCTACCAGCTCGCCTTGATCACGCCCGGAATCTCGCCCCGCATCGCGATATCGCGCAGCTTCGCGCGCCCCAGGCCGAACTTGCGGAACACGCCGCGCGGCCGACCGGTCAACGCGCACCGGTTGCGGAGCCGCACCGGAGAGGCGTTGCGCGGCAGCTTCTGCAGCTTCATGCGCGCTTCATAGCGCTCTTCCGGCGAAAGCTTCACGTTGTTGGCGATCACGAGCAGCTCCGCGCGTTTGGACGCGAATTTCTTGACGGTCTGGCGACGCTTCTGCTCGCGGTTGATCAATGCGGTTTTTGCCATGTCGATCCTTTAGTTCCTGAACGGAAACCTGAATGCCGTCAGAAGCGCCTTCGCTTCCTCGTCGGTCTTGGCGGTCGTTGAAATCGTGATGTTCATTCCCCGGATCGCATCGATCTTGTCGTACTCGATCTCTGGAAAAATGATCTGCTCTCTCACGCCCATGTTGTAGTTGCCGCGCCCGTCGAACGCGCGCCCGGAGATCCCGCGGAAGTCGCGGATGCGCGGCATCGCGACGCTCACCAGCCGGTCCAGGAACTCGTACATGCGCGCGCCGCGCAGCGTGACCTTGCAGCCGACGGGATAGCCGGTGCGGATCTTGAAGTTCGCGATCGATTTCCGCGCCTTGGTGATGACCGGCTTCTGGCCGGCGATCTTCATCATGTCCGCCACCGCGTTGTCCATGATCTTCTTGTCGGCCACCGCCTCGCCCACGCCCATGTTGAGGACGATCTTCTCGATGCGCGGCACTTCCATGATGGACTTGTAGCCGAACTGCCTGGTGAGATCGCCCACCACCTTCTCCCGGTAGTAGACATGGAGCCGCGCCGGGCCAGCGGGCTTCGTCGGCCGCGCCGGCTTCGCCTCGGGAGCGGCCTTCGTCTCCTTGGCTTGCTTCGCCTCTTTGGCGTCCTTGGCCGGCTTCGCCGGCTTCGCCGCGCCCTTCGGCGCCTTGGCCGGCTTCACATCCTTTTCAGCGCTCATACGTCAACCACTTCGCCGTTCGATTTGAAATAGCGCACGCGCCGCCCGTCCTCGAGGGACTTCACGCCCACGCGGCCCGCCTTCTTCGTCGCCGGGTTGTAGAGCCCGACGTTCGACACGTGGAGCGGCATCTCCTTCTCGATGATGCCGCCCGTCACGCCCTTCATCGGATTGGGGCGCTGGTGCTTCTTCACCCTGTTCGCGCCCTCCACCAGCACATGCTCGGCATCGACGATCTTCAACACCGTGCCGCGCTTGCCCTTGTCCCGGCCGGCGAGCACCATGACATCATCACCCTTCCTGATCTTGCGCATGGCCTTGTTCCTTTACAGCACTTCCGGCGCGAGCGAGACGATTTTCATGAACTGCTCGCTGCGCAGCTCGCGCGTGACCGGACCGAATATGCGCGTGCCGATCGGCTCGAGCTTGGGCGTCAACAGCACTGCGGCATTTCCGTCGAACTTGACGAGCGAGCCGTCGTTGCGGCGCACGCCCTTGGCGGTGCGCACCACCACCGCGTTGTAGATCTCGCCCTTCTTGACGCGGCCTCGCGGCGCTGCGTCCTTGACGCTCACCTTGATAATGTCCCCAATCCCGGCGTAACGCCGCTTGGAGCCCCCGAGCACCTTGATGCACATGACCGAGCGCGCACCGGTGTTGTCCGCAACGTCCAGAATGGACTGCATCTGAATCATTTTTGCTTCCTAGGTTCTGATTTCTTCTCCAACTTGGTCCGCGTCTCGAGCGTCGGCCAGTTTTGGAGCCCGTCCGGGTCGGAAAATCGCCGCGCATTCACGACCTGCATGCGGCGAAGGCGCGAAATTATACGGTCAACGCCCCGAGATTGCAAACGAAAAAGGGCGTCATACGCCGCGCGACTTCTCGAGGAGCCTCACCACCCGCCACGCCTTCGCGGCGGCGAGCGGCCGGCACTCCTCGATCACCACCGTGTCGCCTTCGTGGTATTCGTTCTTCTCGTCGTGCGCATGGTACTTCTTGGAGCGCGTGATGACCTTCCCGTAGAGCGGATGCTTGACGCGGCGCTCGACGAGGACGGTCACCGTCTTCTGCATCTTGTCGCTCACGACGCGTCCGGCCAGCGTGCGCCTGTTGCGTGTGCTTGTTTCACTCATATTCGGTTCGCCTCACTTAGCCTTCTGCACCAGCACTGTGCGCACGCGCGCGATGTCGCGCCGCACCTTCTTCAGCTGGCTCGTATTGGAAAGCTGCTGCGTCGCCTTCTGCATGCGCAGCGAAAACTGGGCCTTCAGCAGCGACTGAAGCTCCTGCTGCAGCTCGTCGTTCGACTTGTTCCGCAATTCGCTTGCCTTCACGTTACGCTCCGACCTGTCTCACCACGAAGGACGTGCGGATCGGCAGCTTGGAGGCGGCGAGCCGGAACGCTTCCTTCGCGGACGCCTCATCCACGCCGTCCATCTCGTAGAGCACCTTGCCCGGCTGGATCTCCGCGACCCAGTACTCCGGGTTGCCCTTCCCGCCGCCCATCCTCACTTCCGCGGGCTTCTGAGACACCGGCTTGTCGGGGAAGATACGGATCCAGATGCGCCCAC
Source organism: uncultured Pseudomonadota bacterium (assembly GCA_946885605.1). The sequence continues at coordinate 4,633 of CAMPGR010000116.1, read as the reverse complement.
CGCGCTTGATGTGGCGCGTCATCGCGCGCCGCGCCGCTTCGATCTGCCGCGCGGTGAGCCGCCCGCGGCCGATAGCCTTGAGGCCATACTCGCCGAAGCTCACCGTGTTGCCGCGTGTGGCAACGCCTTTGTTGCGGCCCTTCTGTTCCTTGCGGTATTTACGTCTGGCTGGCTGTAGCACGTTTTGCTCCTGTCTTGGCCGGCGTCCTTCTCGGCTTCCTGGCGGGCGGCTTCTCCGCCTCGCCTGCCGGCGCAGCGCCCAGCGTCGCCGCCGTCGGCTGCTCGTTCTTGCCCATCACTTCGCCCTTGAAGACCCACACCTTGATGCCGATCACCCCGTAGGTCGTCTTCGCTTCCGCGAAGCCGTAGTCGATGTCGGCGCGCAGGGTATGGAGCGGCACCCGCCCTTCGCGGTACCACTCCGTGCGCGCGATCTCGATCCCGTTCAGGCGCCCCGCGCTCATGATCTTGATGCCCTGGGCGCCGAGCCGCATCGCGTTGGTGATCGCGCGCTTCATCGCGCGCCGGAACATGATGCGCTTCTGCAGCTGCTGGGCGATCGAGTCCGCGATCAGCTGCGCGTCGAGCTCGGGCTTGCGCACTTCCTCGATGTTGACGTGCACCGGCACGCGCAGCATCCTCTGCAATTCGCCCTTGAGCGACTCGATGTCCTCGCCCTTCTTGCCGATCACCACGCCGGGACGCGCGCTGTAAACGGTGATGCGCGCGTTCTTCGCCGGGCGCTCGATCACGACCCGCGACACCGCGGCGTGAGCAAGCTTCTGCTTCAGATGGTCGCGCACCCGGATGTCCTCGAGCAGCATCGGCGCGAAGCCCTTGCTGTTCGCGTACCAGCGCGATGCCCAGTTGCGATTGAGCGAAAGCCGAAATCCGATCGGATGTATCTTCTGGCCCATGACTATTTCCTTTCGTCGCCGACCGTCACATAGATGTGGCAGCTCGGCTTGAGTATCCGTACGCCGCGGCCCTTGGCGCGCGCCGCGAAGCGCTTGAGCACCGGGCCCTTCTCGACATAAATGCGCGTCACCTTGAGCTCGTCGACGTCCGCGCCGTCGTTGTGCTCGGCATTCGCGATCGCCGACTCGAGCACCTTGCGGATGATCGCGGCGCCCTTCTTCGGGTTGAACTGCAGGATATTGAGCGCATTCTCGACCGACTTGCCGCGGATCAAGTCGGCCACCAGGCGGCCCTTCTGGACCGAGAGGCGAACGCCTCGCAGTGTTGCGGTGGTATTCATGTTCCGTTCCTCATGCCTTGGCCGCGGGCGTGGGGCTCGCCTTCTTGTCGGCGGCAGCCGCGGATCCCGCCTTGGAGTGTCCCTTGAACACGCGGGTATGCGAGAACTCGCCCAGCTTGTGGCCCACCATGTTCTCGGTGATGTATACCGGGACGTGCTGCTTGCCGTTATGCACGGCGATGGTGAGCCCGACGAAATCGGGCAAGATCATCGAACGGCGCGACCAGGTCTTGATCGGCCGCCTGTCGTTGGTGGCGCGTGCCGCCTCCACCTTCTTCATGAGGTGGAGATCGACAAACGGACCTTTCTTGATCGAACGTGCCATGTGCTACCTCTTAACCGGTGGTCTTGGCATTACGCCGGCGGACGATCATGCCGTTGGTACGCTTGTTCTTGCGCGTCTTGTAGCCTTTGCTCAGTACGCCCCACGGGCTCACGGGATCCTGCGCGGCCGCCGTCTTGCCTTCGCCGCCGCCGTGCGGATGGTCGATCGGGTTCATCGCGACCCCGCGCACCGTCGGTCGTATCCCGCGCCAGCGCACGCGGCCCGCCTTGCCGATGGACTCGAGGGAATGCTCTTCATTCCCGACTTCACCGATCGTCGCGCGGCAGTTGATGTGCACCTTGCGGATTTCACCCGAGCGGAGCCTCAACTGCGCGTAGTCGCCTTCGCGCGCGAGCAACTGCACCGAAGTGCCAGCCGCGCGGGCGAGCTGCGCGCCCTTGCCCGGCAGCATCTCGACGCAGTGCACGGTGGTGCCGACCGGGATGTTCTTGAGCGGGAGCGCGTTGCCGGCCTTGATCGGCGCTTCCGGCCCGGAGTTGAGCTGGGCGCCGGCGGTCACGCCTTTCGCAGCGATGATGTAGCGCCGCTCACCGTCCGCATAGCAGAGGAGCGCGAGATGCGCGCTGCGGTTCGGGTCGTATTCGATCCGTTCCACGCGAGCCGGAATGCCGTCCTTATTGCGCTTGAAGTCGATCAAGCGGTAGTGCTGCTTATGCCCGCCGCCCTTGTGGCGCATCGTGAGACGGCCGTAGACGTTGCGGCCCGCTTTCTTGGTCTTGCGCTCGACAAGATTCGCGTGCGGCTTGCCCTTGTGCAGCCCCGGCGTGACGACCTTGACGAGTTGCCTGCGCCCGGGAGAGGTGGGTTTGACTTTGACCAGCATTACTTCTCCCCTTCAGCGAAGTTGATTTCCTGACCGGGCTTGAGACACACGTACGCCTTCTTCCAGTGGTTGCGGCGTCCCATGAAGCGCCCGAAGCGCTTCTCCTTGCCCTTCACGTTGCTCACTTTGACCGACTCGACTTCCACCTTGAACATCAGCTCGACAGCCGCCTTGATCTCGGGCTTCGTGGCGTCTTTCGCGACGCGAAACACGACCTGATCGCGCTTGTCGGCGACGAAGGTGCTCTTTTCCGACACAACCGGAGCAAGCAGCACCTGCATCAGACGTGCCTCGCGTTGTACGTTTGGGGTCGGGTTCACGCTCATGTGTACATCTCCTCGAGCTTGGCCACCGCGTTGCGGGTGAGAACCACCCGGGCATGGCGCATGAGGGTTACCGGATCGGCGTTCCTCACTTCGACCACGCTCACGCCCGTTAGATTGCGGGACGAGAGGCGCAGGTTGTCGTCCAGCGCATCGGTGATGATCAAGACGTCGTCCTCAAGACCCATCGCCTTCAACTTTTGCGCGAGCAGCTTCGTCTTCGGGGCGTCCACCGTGAGCCCGTCCACCACCGCCATGCGCCCTTCGCGCGCGATCTGTGAGAGGATGGCGCTCAAGCCCGCCCGGAACATCTTGCGGTTCAGCTTCTGGCTGAAATTCTCGTCCGGCGAATTCGGAAAGATGCGACCGCCACCGCGCCACAAAGGGCTGGAGGTCATTCCGGCGCGTGCGCGGCCGGTACCCTTCTGACGCCACGGCTTCTTGGTCGAGTGCTTGACCTCGCCGCGATCCTTCTGCGCACGCGTCCCCAACCGCGCATTGGCGAGATAGGCGGTCATCACCTGATGGACCAGCGCTTCGTTGTACTCGCGGCCGAACGCCGCGTCCGAAGCCGTGATCGATAGGGCCGGCTGTCCCTGCTCGTTGATCAGTTTGAGTTCCATTTCGCCGAGCCCCCTTATTTCGCCGCAGGCGACTTGGCCGCCTTGCCGGACGCCGCACGCTTGCCCGCCTTCACTGCCGGATGGATCGCCACGTCGCCGCCCTTCGAGCCGGGCACGGCGCCGCGTATGAGGAGCAGCTGCCGTTCGGCATCGATGCGAACGATCTCCAGATTCTGCACGGTGCGATTTGCCGCACCGAGGTGCCCGGGCATCTTCTTCCCCGGAAACACGCGCCCGGGATCTTGCGCCATCCCGATGGAGCCGGGCTTGTTGTGCGATACGGAGTTGCCGTGGCTTGCGCGGTTGGACGCGAAATTGTGGCGTTTGATGACGCCCGCAAAGCCCTTGCCCTGCGAAACGCCCGAAACATCCACTTTCTGACCGACGGTGAAGAGATCGACGCCGATGCCGCCGCCCACTTTCACATCGGGGAGCTGTTCCGCGGTGACGCGGAACTCCTTCAGCACGTAGCCCCCTTCGACTCCGGCCTTGGCGAAATGGCCGGCAGCCGCCTTGTTGATGCGGCCCGGCCGGCGTTTGCCGAAGGTGACCTGCACCGCGCAATAGCCGTCGTTTTCGACGGCCTTGATTTGCGTGACCCGGTTGTTCGACACGTCGACCACGGTGACCGGGATGGTGTCGCCATCGTCGGTGAAAACACGGGTCATGCCGACTTTGCGGCCTACCAGTCCCAAACTCATGTTTCTTTCCCTTTTGTTCAAAGGTGCCGACTGCAATTGGCCGGCAGGTAAAAACCTGGATTCAACGATTCAGGATCGAAAAAGATCCCGAATCGTCGAATCCTACAATTTGATCTCCACGTCCACCCCGGCCGGCAGATCGAGCTTCATCAGCGCATCCACCGTCTTGTCGGTGGGGTCGATAATGTCCATCAGCCGGAGGTGCGTGCGAATTTCGAGCTGGTCGCGCGACGTCTTGTTGACGTGCGGGGAACGCAGCACGTCGAACCGCTCCTTGCGCGTCGGCAGCGGGACAGGGCCCTTTACCACCGCGCCGGTGCGCTTTGCCGTATCGACGATCTCCAGCGCCGACTGATCGATCAGCCGGTAGTCGAACGCCTTCAGGCGAATGCGTATTTTTTGACTCTTGACAGCCATATTTCCCTCAGTAAACGGTAAGCCGTAAGCGGCAAGCAGTGGCAGCGTTTTGCTGTATTGCGCTCACCGCTCACCGTTCACCGTCATTCGATGATCTTCGCCACCACGCCGGCGCCCACGGTGCGCCCGCCCTCGCGGATCG
>CAMPGR010000115.1 GCA_946885605.1 uncultured Pseudomonadota bacterium | reverse complement strand
TTGGTGGGTGGTACTGGGTTCGAACCAGTGACCCCTGCCGTGTGAAGACAGTGCTCTACCGCTGAGCTAACCACCCGATTCTGGAGGGGAACGGGGCGAATTTTAGCATCGCGGGCGGGGCGCTTCAAACGCGGGGACCTACATACTCTTCACCCGACACGTCGAGATCGCGACCGAAAGTTGCACGCTCCGACACTTATTGCCCCTCCGCGTCTCCAGTGCGAGCGCGCACGGAAGCCTATGTCGGCAGATCGCGCCGACTAAGGGATGCTGCTGGCCAATCCACGAGCGCTTAGTGGCGCAGCTCTCCGTGTCAGAGCGCACCCGATGTGGAAAAAGTCACGAACGCATGCAACGATTCAAGCTCGCCACTGCGCAACTAAAACCACTGGCATGGAACCTGCATGGATGAGGGCATGAAATGCCCGGAGGCGTCATGATTCTCTACCTCGACGACTACAGGAAGGCCAGGCTGGTGCAAGACGATCAGGAGGAAACAGGGGAGGGTGCCGATACGTCCGCTGCGGCGCCGGCGTGCAACGTATTTCAGTTTCGCCATCCGGGCGCTGCACGCCCCGAAGCCGCAAAAGCGGAGACGGTGTGGGGCGGTCTCGAGCAGGATCTGGATTTCGTGTATGCGCTCGCCTCTCAATCCTGAGCGCCCGGATGGCCGGGAAACGTTCTGCGCGCGCCGCGAAACTGACGCGCTACGTCACAAATTAGCGCACTTCGTATGACGGACGAATTCGAGCGCAGCGGCGATTCAGCGCATGCCGGAAGCAGCGCGGATGCTGACCACTTTCTCGCGCAGCCGGCTTGTGTCGGCGCCATTCGGCTTCGCCCGGTACATGGCGGCATCCGCACAGCGCAGCAGGCTCGCATAGTCACGGCCATCGTGCGGGTAGACGGCCACGCCTATGCTGCAGGTCACCGACATCTTCCGGTTTCCGATACGGACTGAGCGCGACACACTCTCGACGACCCGATCGACGATTCCGATCACGTCGTCCTGGTCCGTCTGCATGGGCAGCACCATGACGAACTCGTCTCCACCCAGCCGCGCCACGATGTCGCCTTCCCGCGTGCAGGAGACGATACGGCTGCTGATTTCCCGCAGCAGGCGGTCGCCGGCGTTGTGCCCCAGCTTGTCGTTCACCGCCTTGAAGTTGTCGAGATCGACGAACACCACCGCGACCATCGTCTTCTGACGGTGCGCGCGCGCGAGCTCCTGCTTGACGTGCTCGTAGAGCAACCCGCGGTTTGCGAGCCCTGTGAGCGGGTCATGGTAAGCGAGCCTCGAGAGCCTTTCTTCCCTCGCGTGTCGATCCAGCGCCGCTGACAGATCGCCGGCCATTCCGGCCAGCACTTTCCGTTCTTCGCTGCCGAAGAACTCGGGCTCCGAGGCGTAGATCTTGAATATTGCCGCAACCCTGTGCCGGGCGATGAGCGGCAGGGCGATCATGGAACGGTAGCCGCGCGCCAATGCTTCGTCTCTCAGGAGGAAGGACTTTTCCTCGCCGATATTGCCCACGACGACGCTCCCGAAGCGCTTCAGCACGTCGCCCTTGCCACGGCACTCGTCCTGCGTCACGCGCACGCGCAGCCGCGCGACCTTCTGGAGATATCCGTCGTCGTGCCCGCTCCACGCCACCGGGGTGAGGGCCGAGGCTTCGGGCGCAACGAGCCCCACCCACGCGAGGCGGAAACGGCCTTGCTCCGTGGCGATACTGCAAGCCGCCTCGAAGAGCTTCTGCGTGTCCGGCGTGCGGACGATCGCCGAAGCGATCGCTGCGCGCACGGCCTGGACGCGGGAAAGACGTGCGGCGCTCTTTCGGCTCGCGGCCTCGTCTATCGCACGCGTCAAGGCGGCCGGCAGGCGCGCGGGGTTCGATCGCGAGACGTAATCCGCGGCGCCCTGCTTGATCGCTTCCACGGCGCGCTCTTCGCCGATCGCGTCGGACACGACGATCAGCGGAACGTCACGCTTGTTGGCGCGCATGAATGCGAGCAGCGAGCCGCCCTCGTAAGCGGGAGGTGCGAGCCCCGAGAGCACCGCATCCGGGCGAAATTCGTCGAGTTGCGCGAGGAAGTGATTGTGACTTTGTGCACAGACGGCCTTGCACGTGATGCGCGCCCGCTTGAGCGCGGCAACTGCCAAATCGGCATCGCCGGGCACATCCTCAAGGATCAGAAGCTTGAGAACGCTTTCCATGGCGGCTCCTGAAAAAGGTGACTTCTTTGTGTTGATTCGCTGGCGAAAGCGATTCAAAGAATAGACCCGCCTCAGGGAGCGCTCCGGTGCACTAGTTCACACTCGATCGAAAATCGCATCGCGGGCGGCAGCGCGTCACCGGCGCAATAGGTCGACGTCATGCGTACGCCGTGCGCGCTAGCCGCAACCGATATAATCGCTACCGCATGAGCAAGCGCATCACCATCATCGGCGCGGGCATTGTCGGCATCGCAACCGCCTCGTACCTGCGGCGCGATGGGCACGACGTCACCGTCGTGGACATGCGCCCGCCCGGCGAGTACTGCTCGTTCGGCAATGCCGGCATCCTGAGTCCCGGCTCGTGCGTGCCGCTCGCCACGCCTGGCATCCTGTGGAACGTCCCCGGCTATCTCGCCGATCCGCTGGGACCGCTCGCCGTGCGCTGGTCGTACCTGCCGCGCGCGATCCCGTGGCTCATGCGCTTCCTCGCCGCATCGAGCGCGAGGAAAGTGGAGCGCATCGCGGACGCGTTGCGCTCGCTGCTCAAGCAGACCTTCGATGCCTATCAGCCCCTCGTGCAGCATGCGGGCGTGAGCGATCTCATCCGGCGCACGGGATATACCGTTGTGTACAGCACGCGCCGCGCATACCAGGGGGACGCCACGGCGTGGAGGCTGCGGCGCGAGCGCGGCGTCGTGATCGAGGAGCTGGACGGGAACGAGGTGAGGCGGCGAGTGCCGCAGCTCGCCGGCGCCTACGAGGTGGGTCTCTATTTGCCCGAGCAGGGGTACTGCGCGAACCCCGAGCGGCTCACGAAATCGCTTGCGGCGCAGTTCGTGCGCGACGGCGGGAAGTTTCTGCAGCGCAAAGTCCTCGATATCGAGGTCGTCACCGATGGCCCGCGCGCGCTCCTGACCGATGCGGGACCTCTGCCGCTCGAGACGCTCGTCGTCTGTGCCGGCGCGCACTCGAGCGAGTTCACGGCAAAGCTCGGCGACCCCGTGCCGCTCGAAGCCGAGCGGGGCTACCACGTCACGTATTCGGATCCGCGCGTGGAATTGCCCATGCCGGTCTTCATGCCCGAGCACAAGTTCTTCGTGACACCCATGGAGATGGGCCTGCGCATCGCGGGCCAGAGCGAATTCGCGGGCATCGATGCCGAGCCGGACTACAGGCGCGCGGACATCCTCGCGCGGCACATGCAGCGCATCCTGCCCGGGCTCAGCGCAGCGGATACGACGAAGTGGATGGGCCGGCGCCCGTCGATGCCGGACTCAATGCCCGTGATCGGGCGGGCGACGAAATTCGCGAACGTCTATTACGCCTTCGGCCACGGTCACGTCGGTCTGTGCGGGGGAGCGCCCACGGGGCGCATCATCGCCGAGCTCGTTTCCGGGCGGCCGCCTTCGATGGACGTTGCGCCGTTTTCCGCGGCGCGGTTTTCCTGACCGCGCGTTTTTTCGCCGGGGCGCTTTTCTTTGCCGCCTTCTTTGCGGCGGTCGCTGCTTTCTTGCCAACCGTAACCGGGGTGCTGGTCCTGATCGAATCCATGATCGCTTCGAGCACGGTCACCCCGTGCACTTCGTCGCCGCCGGCGACAGCGAGCGGCCGGCCCGCGCGAGCGGCCGCGGCAAAGTGCTCGAGCTCCGCGCGCTCGGTGCTGATCGCCGGGAACGTAATCACCTGGGGCACGTTCTTCGCCCGCGGATTTCTCGGATCCACGTAGCACACGCGCATCGACCACGTGGTGAGGTGCTCGATATCGCCGACTTCGACCCACGCAGCCGAGCCGAACACCTGCATGCGCCAGGTTTCCGGTGTGGCGATCACCGTGCCGAGGTAGCCCGTGACGCCGCTCTTGAACCTGAAGAGCATCGAGCTCGTGTCGTCGAGCCCGAAGTCCTGTGCGAGGCGCAAGCTTTGCGCGTGGACCGATGAAACCGGGCCCGCGAGATAGAGCATCGCATCGAGGACGTGCACGCCGCGCCCCGCCATGCCGCCGGCCGGGCCCTCGTCGCGCTTCTGGCGCCAGTGCTCGCGGCCGTAGAAGTACGCGCTGGGCCCGCAGAAGTTGCCTTCGATGTGCAGGAGCTTCCCCATGCGGCCGTCGTCGATCATCCGGCGGATCTCCTGTAACGCCGGCTGGAAACGCCAGTTGTAACCGACCGCGAGCGTGACCTTGTTCTTCGCGCAGGCGCGCACGGCTTCGACCGCGGATTCGGTCGTCAGGGTGAAAGGCTTTTCGGTGAAAACGTGCTTTCCGGCTTTTGCCGCCGCGACGATCTGCTCGGCATGCACGCTGTGCGGGGTGGCGAGCACCACCGCCTCGATCTCCGGATCGGCGAGCGCCTTCGCGTAATCGTCATAGAGGCGCAACCCGTGCTGCGCGGCGTAATCCTGTGCCTTCTCGACGTGGCGCAGCACGCCGGCGACGAACCGGATCCGGTCGCTGCCCTGCGCGTTGTTGACGAGATTCTGCCCCCACCTCCCGAGTCCTACGATAGCTGCCTTCAGCATGTTTTTCCTTCTTATTGAACTTTGATATTGGCTTCCTTGATGACTTTCGTCCAGACTTTGCGCTCGTTTCGCACGAGCGCATCGAGTTCCGCCGGCGTGCTGCCTTCCGCCTCGACGCCGTCACGCGCGAGCCGGTCCTTCACGTCCGGCAGGGCGACGACCTTCAGAATTTCCTGGTTCAGCCGTGCAACGATCGGCTTGGGCGTCTTGGCAGGGACGAACACGCCATACCAGGAGTTTACTTCGAACCCCGGCAGGCCCTGTTCCGAGATGGTCGGAACCTCCGGCGCGGCGGTGGAGCGCCGGGCGCCGCTTACGCCGAGCGCTTTCAGCCGCCCCGCCTTGACGTGCGGAATCGCGGGGAGCAGCGGGCCGAAGCCCAGCTTCACCTCGCCGCTGATCAAGGCAGGCAACGCAGCGCCGCTCCCCTTGTACGGCACATGCGTCATGCTGATCTTCGCCATCGAGCTAAGCAGCTCCGCAGCGAGATGATTGGCGGTCGCTACACCGGACGACGCGTAGTTGATCTCGCCCGGCTTTGCCTTCGCAAGCGCGACGAGTTCCTTCACGGAATTTGCGGGCAGCGACGGGTGCGCTGCCAGTATGCTCATGGAGTTGCCGAGTTTCGATACGGCGGCGAAGCTTTTGTCCGGATCGAAGCGCACCTTCTGCCCGATGATGGGCGCGATGACGAGCGGGCCGCCCGTGCCGAGCCAGATCGTGTGGCCGTCGGGCTGCGCATCGGCGACGATCTCCGCGCTCACGTTGCCTCCGGCGCCGGCACGGTTGTCCACCACCACCGGTTCACTCAGCGCATCGCCCAGGTTGCCGCCGACGACACGCGCGATCGTATCGCTCGGTCCGCCCGGCAGGAAGCCGACGACGAAGCGAATCGGGCGCGACGGATAATCGGCCGCGATCGCGCACGATGCGAACGCGAACCCTGATGCGACGCACATGCTCAGAGCGATACAGCGTGCAGCTTTCATGGATCTCTCCCTATCGATTACCCGACGCGCGCGCCGGATTTCTTGACGACATCGCGCCACTTCGGGATCTCCCTTCGTATGAGTGCGGAAAATTCCTCGGGCGTGCTCGTCACGAGGTCGATGCCCTGTGAGCGAAAGCGCTCCTTCATGTCCGGCGCATCGAGGATCTGCGAGATCTCGCGGTTGAGCAGCATCACGATCCTGCGCGGCGTGCCCGCCGGCGCGAAGACCCCGTACCACGGCGTGAGATCATAGCCGGGGACGCCCGACTCGGCGACGGTTGGGAGATCGGGCGCCTGCGGTGATCTTTTTGCGGTGGAGATCGCGATTGCGCGGAGCTTGCCTGACTTGACGTGCGGGCTCGTGGTGAGCAGATTGCTGAACATCATCTGCACACGGCCCGCAACCAGATCGGCGAGCGCCGCCGCGTTGCCTTTGTACGGCACGTGGACGATACCGACGCCGGCCATCGCTTTGAACATCTCGCCCGCCATGTGCGTGGGGCCGCCGCTCCCCGCGGAGGCAAAATTGATTTGACCCGGTTTTGCCTTGGCGAGCGCGATCAGCTCGCCAACCGATCGGGCCGGAACGGAAGCATGGACGAAGAGGCCGAGGGGCAGCGTGGCGATCATCGAAACGGGCGCGAAATCTTTGACGGGGTCGTAGCCGAGCCGGGAATAGAGGCTTACGTTGATTGCATGCGTGCCGATGTGGCCGGTGAGCAAGGTATATCCGTCGGGCGCCGAATGCGCGGCGATCTCCGCGCCGATGCTGCCGCCGGCACCGCCGCGGTTGTCCACGACAACCTGCTGCGCGAGGTTGCCGGTCAGTCGTTCGCCGAGCGCACGCGACATGATGTCCATCGGTCCGCCCGGCGCAAAAGGCACGATGAGGCGTATCGGCTTGGTCGGATATTGCTGCGCTGGCGCGAGCGGGGGCCAAGCCGTGATGATCGCGGCAACAAGCAAGTATGCATACTTCATGTTTCCCTCCTCGATTTTTCTGTTCGAGCGTGCAAGCTCTATGCCTGCACCGCGTCCTCGGCGACCGCCCCGGACCAGGGGGACATGACATCGGTGATGCCGAAGTGCTCGCCCGAATCCGGAGCATTGAATACCGCGCTGGGGCAGGCGTAGTTCGTGGGATAGAGGACGAGTTCCGTTAGCGCGACCGCGAATTTTGCGGCGAGCGCTTCCTGTATCGGTTTCGGCAGGCGCGGATCGACGGCGACGGTGTCGCCGCCGCTCGCGTCGATGCGCGGCTGGTGGAAGGCGTCCTCCAGCGACATGCCGTGGTCGATGAGGAACGAGGAGATCTGGTAGACGGCAGGGAAAATCTTGCGTCCCCCCGATGCGCCGATCGCAAACCACGGCTTGCCGTCGTGGCGCGCGATGACGGGGCACATGTTCGTGAGCGGGCGCTTGTTCGGTGCCAGCGAATTGGGCGAGCCCGGGCGGGGATCGAACCACATGATGCCGTTGTTCATCAGGATGCCGGTTCCGGGCAGCACGACCTTCGATCCGAATACGGAGAGGAGCGTCTGGGTGATCGCCACCATGTTGCCCTCGCGATCGATCACGTTGAGGTGTGTCGTCGTGGATGGGTCGCGATGGTCGCTCGTCTCGCCCATGGACGCGAGACGCTCGGCATACGTCTCGCGCAGGATGCGGGCGTACGCGAGAAATGCATCGGCTTGCGGCCCGGGTGCCGAGAGCTTCACTTCGGCTAGCGCCTTCAGCCCGCGGTGCATGCTCGGCCCGGCGGTGAGGCCCGGCGCAAGCGCGATCTGCGCGCCGCGATAATCGTATTCGAGCGGCGCGACGAGCCGCGCGCGGTAGTTCGCCAGGTCCTCGCGGCCGAGGTGGCCGCCCATGCGGCCGACATCGTCCGCGATGTCGCGCGCGATTTCACCTTCGTAGAACTCGCGGCGGCCGCCCTTCGCCAGTCGTCGCAGCGTGCCGGCAAGCCCCTTGAGCAGCAATCTTTCGAGCGGCGCGCCAGCAGGCGTGACCGGGGGAAACCCGTCCGGAAGCCATACTTCGCGCGTCGTCTCGTGGCGGGAGAGCTCACGCGCCATGGTCGCCACCTTGAGCGTGAGATACCAGTCCACGGCGATGCCGCGATCTGCGAGCGCAATCGCAGGCTGCAGCACGTCGGCGAAGGGCAGGCTACCGAATTTCTCGAGCGCGAGGCCCAGCCCGTCCACATGGCCCGGCACCGCAATGGACAAAGGTCCGTGCACGTTGCGGTCGTCCTTGACCGTGGGCCAGGTGAAAAGGTCGCGCGTGGTGATGCCTCCGCCAACGAGCGGGTAGTCGGCCGGGTCGAGCTTGCGGGGCGAGATGGGACCGAAATCCACCACGTGTACGCGGTTCTCCTTCGCGAGATACACGAGCATGAAGCCGACGCCGCCCAGCCCGCTGTTCCAGGGCTCGACTGCTGCGAGGGCAAAGCCGGTGGCTACGGCGGCATCGACCGCATTCCCTCCCGCGGCGAGCACCCGCGCGCCGGCTTCGCCTGCAACGCGGTTCTGTGTCGCGACGATGCCGCCGCGCGTGCGCGCGACGGGCTTGCGCACGTTCCAGTTCTGCACGAGATGTTCGAGTCGCAAAGTCATGGCATAAGAAATGGCAGGGTTGAAGTTAGTCGTGAGCGGGTTTTTCCCGCGGCGAGCCGGGCGGCGACGGTATCGATCAGGCGTCGCGAAATGCTGATGGAAGCCGGCAGCTTGGGCAGCCGCGCGGCGTCGAACCACTGCGCCTCTTCGATTTCATCGCCGTCCGGCCGCACTTCACCGCCTGCGTAGTCGGCTGTGAAGGCGATCATGAGCGAATGCGGAAACGGCCAGGGCTGGCTGCCGAAGTAGAGGATGTTGCGGACTTCGACGCCCACTTCCTCGCGCGTTTCGCGCACCACCGTGTCCTCGAGCGTCTCTCCGGGCTCGACGAAACCGGCGAGGGCGGAGTAGCGCCCCGCGGGCCAGGCGGGTTTGCGCGCGAGCAGCAGCTCGCGCCCGCGCGTGACGAGCGTCATGATGGCGGGTGACACGGGTGGGTAGCTCGTGAAGCCGCATTCGGGACAGATCCGTGCGCGTTCGCTCTCGCGAGGCTGCATCGGCGTTCCGCACCGGCTGCAGTATTGATGGTTGCGGTCCCAGTCGATGATCTGGAATGCGCGTCCCGATACGGCGGCGAGCGCTTCTTCCACCATGCCGAAGAGATCGCGCAGGCCGAGGAGCCGCCAGCCGTCGGGCAAGGTCTGGGACTCGGGCAGTTCCGCCGCGTAGCAATGCTGCCCGCGATAGAGGCCGAGGTACAGGCTGCGCTGCGCAGCGACGCCATGTTCCTCGAGCCTGACGCAGCACGGCAGAGAGGGCGTCTCTGACGCGCTCGCGACGGCGATCTGTGTGCCTTGAAACGCGAACCACAGCGCTGGCGCTTCCTGCGTCTTAGGCGGTGTAACGAGCGGAACGAATTCGAACGGCATACTTTTACGCCGCTCGCAGCCGCCCGGTGCGGCAATCCTCGATTTTCTGGCGAAGGTAGGCGACCGCGTAGTCGATCTCGGCCTCTGTGTTGAAGCGCCCGACCGTCATGCGAATGGAGTTGCCGGCCGCGGCGCTGTCGGCGCCGAGCGCCTGCAGCACGTGTGAAGGCATCGCGCTTCCCGACGAGCATGCGGAGGTCGAGGACACGGCGATGTCGGTGAGGGAGCTGACAAGCTCGTCGCAGTTGTCGAGCGCGAGGCTGATATTGAGATTGTTCGCGATGCGGTGCGTCATGTCGCCGTTCACGCGCACCTCGGGCAGGTCGGCGAGCCCGCGCAGCAGCCGATCGCGCAGCGCGCGCATGCGCGGCACTTCCGCTTCCATTTCCTCGCGCGCGATGCGGAAGCATTCGCCCATGCCAATGATCTGATGCGCGGCGAGGGTACCCGAGCGCAGTCCCCGCTCGTGCCCCCCGCCATGCATCTGCGCCTCGATGCGCACGCGCGGCTCGTGCCGCACGTAGAGGGCGCCGATACCCTTCGGGCCGTAGCTCTTGTGCGCGGTGAGCGACATGAGATCGACCGGCATCCTCGCAAGGTCGATCGGCACTTTGCCGGTCGCCTGCGCCGCATCGACGTGAAATACGATGCCGCGCTCGCGGCAAAGCGCGCCGATGGCGGCGACATCCTGGATCACGCCGATCTCGTTGTTGACCAGCATGATGGAGGCGAGAATCGTGTCGGGGCGAAGCGCGCCTCGAAAGACCTCGAGATCGAGCAAGCCGTTCGGCTGGGGCGCGAGATACGTGACTTCGAACCCGTTGCGCTCGAGGTCATGCATCGTGTCGAGCACGGCCTTATGCTCGGTTTGGAGCGAGATGCAGTGGCGGCCGGGCGCCCTCGCGCCATACGCGGCGCCTTTGAGCGCGAGATTGTTGGATTCCGTCGCGCCCGAAGTCCACACGATTTCGCGCCGTTCCGAGTTGACGAGCGCGGCAACCTGGGCGCGCGCCTCCTCGACGGCGTCCCGGACGGCATTGCCGAAGGCGTGCGTGCTGGCCGGGTTGCCGAAGCGCTCGGTGAGATAGGGCAGCATCTTTTCCACGACGCGCGGATCGACTGGCGTCGTGGCGGAGTTGTCGAGGTAGATCGGAAGCTTCACGTTCATTTCGGATCGTCGCCCCGGATCAATGCTTCTGCGTCAGCGCGGCGATGACGCGCTGGCGCTTTTCCTCGACTTCCTTGGCGAACCCCGGATACTTCTGTTCGACGAATCCGGTGGCAAGCCCGAGCTTGAGGAGGGCGACGGCAAAGGTCGCGGAAAGATCGTCGAGATCCGGGCTCACCTTGGCGAGCTGGATCGCCTCTATCGTTTCATCGAAGAGCTGCTGCATCGCTTCGTGCAATTCGTCATCGAAGAGTTGTGGCATGTCGAATGTCCGTCAAAATGCGATTTTAACGCCAATACTCTCGCAAACATCAGGAGGGTCGGAAGCGCAGCGGAAGGCGGGCGCTGCGAAGGGGAGGTGTGGAGCGTGGTGTGGCTCGATCAACGTCGCTGCAGCGCTTCCGGATTCACCACATTGACCGGCTCCCCGCGCTCGAGCGCGAGGATGTTGCGGAAGGCCTCGCCGAAGTAAAGCTCGTAGGTCTCTTTCTCCACCCACGCGCTGTGCGGCGTGCACAAGGCGTTGTCGAGCTCGAGAAGCGGATGCTCGCCATCTAGCACCGGTTCGTTCTCGTAGACGTCGACCGCGGCATACCCGGGCCGGCCGTTGCGCAGCGCCTCGACGAGCGCATTGGGCGCGATCAGCTCGGCGCGCGCGGTGTTGACGAGGAGCGAATCCGGTTTCATCCGGGCGAGATCCTCTGCCTTGATGATCCCGCGCGTTTCGGAGGTCAGGCGCACGCACACGCTCAGCACATCGGACTCCTCGAAGAGCTGCGATTGGCTTTCAGCCGCGCGGTAGCCGGCCGTGCGCGCAGCCGCGAGCGAGGCCTCGCGTCCCCAGACGAGCACTTTCATGCCGAAGCTCGCCCCGGTGACCGCGACGAGGCGCCCGATCTTGCCCAGCCCGAATACGCCCAGCGTGCGCCCGTGCAGGCCGAGGCTGAACGCTTTGCGCCACTTCCCCTGCTTCATGAGCGCGGTTTCCTCGGGAATGCGGCGCAGAGCAGCGAGTATGAGCGCCCAGGTATGCTCGGCCACGGTATAGGGCGAAGCGTGCGTCCCGGCCGTAATGACGATGCCGCGTTCATTGCACGCGCCGACATCGATGTGACGCACGCTGCGGCCGGTCTGGCTGATGTGGCGCAGTTTGGGAAGCTGCCCGATCAGTTGGCGCGTAAAGCGCGTGCGCTCCCGGATCGGGACGATGACTTCGGCGTCGCGCAGGTTCGCCACCCGCTTCTCCGGAGGCGGCGCCGCGTCGCGCAAGATGCGCACATCATGTGCCGCGAGCGCCGCGAAGCAGTCGAGCTTCGCAACGAGACCGTGGTAGTCGTCGGGGATGGCGATGATCATGCGGGCGGGAGTTTATCATCGCCCGTCCTGACGGGCAGGTGACTGTATCGCTCCATGCCGCGCGGCAATGCAGGGCATGTGTCAAAATGCCCGCTTTTCGAGCGGACGGCGAAGGAGAACGAGACATGGAACTCGGATTGCGAGGCAAAGTGGCTGCGGTCACCGGCGGCAGCGAGGGCATCGGATGCGCGACCGTGGCGCGCCTGGTGCAGGAGGGAGCGAAAGTGGCCCTGTGCGCGCGGCGCGCCGATATCCTGAACGCCTTCGCCGAGGTGCTCAGGAACGCCGGCGGTGACGTGTTGCCGGTTGTCGCCGACGCCACGAAGCCCGGCGACATGGAGCGCTTCGTCGACGAAACCGTGAAGCGCTTCGGCCGCATCGACATCCTCGTCAACAACGCGGGCGGGACGGGACAATCGCCGTTCGACACAGTGGACGACAAGGCATGGCAGCAGGACCTCGACGTCAAGGTGTTTGCGCACATTCGCACCGCGCGCGCGGCGATCCCGCACATGAAGAAGCAGGGCGGCGGGCGCATCATCAATCTCAACATGGTGGGCGCGCGGCAGCCCTTCGCCGGATAGTTCCCGACGACGATCAGCCGCGCGGCGGGCCTCGCGCTCGTCAAGGCGATGTCGAAGGAATTCGCGCCGGACAACATCCT
>CAMPGR010000114.1 GCA_946885605.1 uncultured Pseudomonadota bacterium | reverse complement strand
CGTCCTTGGTGACGGTGGGGGCGCCGAAGCTGCGCTCCAGCACCACATTGCGGCCCTTCGGGCCAAGGGTGACCTTGACCGCGTCCGCCAGTACATTCACGCCCGCGACGATGCGATGACGGGCCGATTCATGAAACTTGACCTCTTTTGCTGCCATACGCGTTTACCTCCTGTATGCGATTAAGCGGCTTCGACCACGCCCATGACGTCTTCTTCACGCATCACGAGCAGTTCTTCGCCTTTGACCCTGACCGTCTGGCCGGAATACTTACCGAACAGAACCTTGTCCCCGACCTTCACATCGAGGGGACGGATCTTGCCGTCCTCCAGGACTTTGCCGTTGCCGACGGCGACCACTTCGCCCTGATCGGGCTTCTCCGCGGCCGTATCGGGAATGACGATGCCGGAGGACGTCCTGCGCTCTTCCTCCAACCGCTTGACGATAATGCGGTCGTGTAACGGACGAATCTTCATATCAGTCACTCCTCACTGATGCACACAAGGATTTTCGACGTTGACAGGCCGCCAACGTTCTCACCACATGGGGCTAGCGGGGGAAATTTCAAGGGCGGGACTGCCCCCCATCCGGCCCCCGCACCCGGGGCGCTAGGAGGGCGTGAAGCCGTACTTCTGCTCGAGATAGCGCCTGAGCTCCTCGCGCGTCACCTCCCCATCCCGGTTCACATCCATGTCGTCGAACCGCGGGCCGAGATTGAGGTCCCCGCGTGCCTCGTCCCGTGACAAGGCGCCGTCCCGGTTGAGATCCAGCTCCTGGAAGAGCGCCGCATCGGCCGCTGCCGCGCGGCGATTGTACGTCTCGCGGTCGTCGGCGCAGGCAAGCCCGGCGCACAGCGCGCACACCAGCGCCAGCGTTGAGCGCATGCTCCCTCCTTTCACCATTCTACGCCTTCGTCATCGGCGCGCAGGTGAAAGTTCGAATTACGGCGCCTCCAGCGCGGGCTTGCGGCGCATGAGGAAGCCGCCGGCCGTCAGGAGCGCGGAGTTGGAGAGGAACACCGGCATATAGCCGAACGCGGTTCCCACGCTGCCGAAGACGAGCGGTATCACGAGGTGCATCACGTTGTTCACCATGACCCTCACCCCGGCCGCCTCGGACGCGCGGCCCGCGGGCGCAAGTGCATAGATGAGCGACATCGACATGGGCTGACCGCATCCCACGCCCAGCCCCAGCAGGAAGCCGCACGCGGCGAGCGCGTACGCATCGCGAAAGAAGGGCATGAGCGCGAAGGCGAACGCGGCGACGAAAATGGCGTACGTCAGAATACCGGCTTCGTGAAAGCGCTTCACGAGATACGGCAGCACGATGCGGATCACGAACGTCGCGGCGGCAAACACCCCGAGTATGGCGCCAATGGCGGAAGCGGAGAGCCCGATGGAGTGGCCGTACACGGGAAGATAGAACTGAAACAGGTCCCACGCCGAAGAGATGATGCCGCTCGCCACGAACGTGCTGCGCAGCACCGGCGCGCGCCACAGATCAAGCGCGCTCCGCTCTGCCCCGTCATGGGCGGTACCGCCGGGCCCCGGCAGGAATCCGGGCTTGAGCCACAGCAGCAGGATCGGCGGCAGCAGAAAAAGCGCGAGCAGCAGGAACGTCGTCAGATAGCCGAAATGGTCTATGGCGAATCCCGCGGTAGTGGGGCCGACGAACCCTGCCGCGGCGAACCCCATGCTGACCAGGGCGTAGTTCCGGGCGCGGTTTTCCGCGCCGCCGATGCCGCCGGCGATTCCCGTCACGGTAACGAAGAAGAAGTGAAAAGACGTGCCGAGCAGCAGCGCGGAAACGTACAGCGTCGCGAGCGCGGGAAATAGCGGCGGCAGGAGCAGCGCGAGCAGCACGCCTGCCGTGCCGAGCAGCATCGGCACTCGTGCACCGACGCGATCGGCGAGCCTGCCGATCGCGATGGCGAGCAGCATCGGCATGAGCGCATATAGCGCCATCAGCACGCCCACGGTGAATTGCGTTGCGCCAAGCTCCAGCGCGTACAGCGTCACGACCACGCGGCTCCCGCCGAAGCCGGAATGGCTCAGGAGGCACATGGCTACGATGAGGTGAATCGCAAACCGGCGCGGCACAGCGGATGCAATGCGTTGAAAGCGGAGCGCGATTGTACCATCCGCTCCCGTGCAGCCGGTGCGCGATTCCATATCGCGGACGCCGCCGTGTGGCTAGTGCTGCACGACACGCAAAGCTAGGCGCGCGTGGCGCAGCGACTGAGTTCACATCGTGACGAGACGGGCGAGGTAAAGCCGCCGCGGTATCAACGTGCGCGATACTCGCCCGGTGCGGCGATATCCCGGCTCAGCCGCTCCGCGAGCGCGGTGCCGATGTAATGCCCGCCTTCCGCAACGCGATGGATGGCGGGCACGAGCTCGGTCGGTGCGTCCTGTTTTTCGAGATAGCCCCGTGCCCCGGCTTTCAGCAAGCTGAGCGCGGCCTGATCCTCGGCGTAGAGGCCGAGGACGAGCACCGGCGAGCGCGGATCGAAATCGTGTATGGCGCGCAATATCCCGAGCCCATCGGTATCGGGCAGCGACATGTCGAGCAGAATCACATCCCAGTGGCCGCTGCGCATGAGACGGGTCGCTTCGGAACCGGATGCCGCTTCGCCGACAACCTGTACTTCCGGCGCACCGGCCAGTATCCGTTTCACGCCTTCACGCACGATCGCCTGATCATCCACGATCAGCACCTCTATCCTGTGCATCCGCATCTGCTTCGCTCCACGCGCTTGGGCTTTGCATCTTAAGCACGCGGATGTCGCAGAGACTGCCGGCTTCCCTCTGATTTTTGTGTCGGCGCTCTCCCGACAATCGGAGCTCGACACGCGGCGCGAGTCGCGCCCGCGTCGCGCGAGGCGGCTTCAATCGACGAGACCGCCCTTGATCGCGTAGTGCGTCAGCTCGGCGTTGCTCTTCATGTTGAGCTTGGTGAGGAGCCGCATGCGATAAGTGCTGACCGTCTTCACGCTGAGATGCAGGTCCTGCGCGATCTGCGATACCGTCTTGCCCGAGGCGATGAGGCGCAGAATTTCGAATTCTCGATTGGAAAGATCCTCGTGCGTCGCGGGCTGCTTGCGGCGTTCCAGCTCCCACGCGAGTTTTTCCGCCACCGCCGGGCTGATGTATTTGCCGCCGCCGGCGACCTTGCGTATCGCCGTGACGAGCTGCCCCGGGGCGCCTTCCTTCGTGAGATAACCGGCCGCGCCGGCGCGCAGCATGCGCAGCGCATACTGGTCCTCGGGGTACATCGTGAGGACCAGGACCGGAAGCTTGGGCGCGTACTCCTTCACTGCGCGCAGCACTTCGAGTCCGTTCGCTCCGGGCAAGCTGATGTCGAGCAGCATCACGTCCCAGCTTCCTTCTCGCACCAGCCTGATCGCTTCCGTGCCTGACGCCGCTTCGCCCGCTACGCGGAGCTCCGGAGCATCGGCGAGTATGCGCTTGAGTCCTTCGCGCACGATGGCATGATCATCCACGATGAGTACGCGGACACCGTCGCTCTCCGTGGGCGCGCTGTTACGCTGATGCTGTAAAGGCATTTCGAACCCGATCTGCCGCGCAACCCGTTGTGTGTCGGGCGCGTGGTTGTAACTGTCAAGAAAGTAGCAGCGATGCCTCGCGCAACGGCACGCCAATCTGCGCTCAGCACCTGCTGACTCGCGGCCATCGCTCGCCGTATCGTCCTAGCGTAACAGAACGCGGAGCGGGAAGCGTCAGAATTTGTCCTACACGTGCGCGCTGATTTACAGCCGCGCTTCGAGCGCATGCGCCGGACTTCGCGCATGCGCGGCAGGGAGGAAAACGGTGACCATCGTCCCGTGCGGGCGCGCCTGACTGATCTCGAACTTTCCGTTGAAGCTGCCCACCCGCTCAGCCATGCCGACGAGCCCCCAGCGGGGGAAATGGGGGCCCTCGACCTGAAAGCCCTTGCCGTTGTCCGTGATCTCCAGTCTTACGTCGCCCGCCTGTTCGCGCAGTGTGATCTTCACGTGCGTCGCGCCGCTATGGCGGACGACGTTGGCAAGCGCCTCCTGCACGATGCGGAAAATCGCGGTGGCGCGATCGGGATCGACGTTGAGCTCGTCGCTCTCGCAGTCGGCATCGAACTCGCACTTGATGCCCGTCCTGCGCTCGACGTCCTGCGCCTGCCACTCCACCGCGGCGAGCACCCCGACATTGTCCAGTATGCTCGGCCGCAGATCGGTCGCGATGCGACGCACCGACTCGATGGCCATGTCAGCCCGGGTGATGAGCTCCGCCAGGGTGCGCTCGGCCGCGGTATCGCCGCAGGCGCGCGTTTTGCGGCACGCATCGAGATCGAGCTTGATGGCGAGCAGCAGCGCGCCCAGCTCGTCATGGATTTCGCGGGCAATGCGCTTGCGTTCCTCCTCGCGTACCGACTGCAGATGCAAGGCGAGCTCCCGCATTCGCTGGTG
This sequence comes from uncultured Pseudomonadota bacterium, assembly GCA_946885605.1. Next base: position 7,937 of record CAMPGR010000114.1, on the reverse strand, counting down.
CGAGCGTTGAAGCGATTCGCCGGCCTCCTTCCGGGAAGTGATGTCCGCCGCAATGCCTGCAACGCGGAAAACGCGACCCGTCGCGTCCCGAATGGGATACCCGCGCATGCGTATCCAGCGCACCGCGCCAGTCGGCCGCCTGATCCGGAAGTCGATATCGTAAGGGCTTGCCGCTTTGCGCAGCTTCACTGCCCGTCGCACTCGTTCCCGGTCGGCAGTGTGAATGAGTTCCTGCCATGACGACGGCTCGCGATACAGATTCTCCGCCGAGAACCCCCACACCTTCTCAAAGGTGGGGCTCACGTAGAAGAGCTGGCTGCCGTCGACGTTGGTGAGGAAAAAGACGTCGTTGATGTGCTCTGCGAGCTGCCGGAACCGCTCTTCGCTCTCGCGCAGCTGCTCCTGCATGCGCTTGCGGCGCGAAGTATCCCAGAACATGCCGGTCGCATAGCGCACGCCGTTTTCCTCCGAAACGGACATGCTGCGGTCGACCACCCATACCCAGCTTCCGTCCTTTGCCTGCCTGCGGTACTCGATGTCGTAAGCGTGCGGCGCGCCTCCGCCCTTGCCGCTGAACACCCGCGTGAACGACGCCCGAACGCGCTCGCGGTCCTCCGGGTGAATGTTGTTGAGCCAGAAGCGCGCGCCGCCCTCGCGCAATTCCTGCTCGGTATAGCCGAGCACGCGCACCACATTGCCGCTCACGTATTGCAGGTCGCCATGCTCGTCCTTGATCCACAGCACCGCCGGCATGTTGTCGATCAACCAGCGCAGCTTCGCCTCGCTCTCGCGGAGCGCTTCCGCGGCACGTTTGCGCTCGGTGATGTCGAGGATCGCGCTCCGATACAGCGCGTCGTGCCCCTCGTCGCGTGACCTCACGCTGATGAGCTCCACCACTCGCAGACCGCGCGCCGTTTTAAGCGCGAGCTCGCTCTTGATGTTCGGAATGCCAGCGTGGCACTCGCGCAAATGCTCCTCGAAACGGGGCAGATCGGCATCGACGATATAATCCGCCAGCCGCTTGCCGGTAATATGCAGGCGGTCGGCACCCAGCATCGCTGCGGCGCTAAGGTTCATCACCTGGATTCGCCCCAGTTCGTCGAAGCTCAGATAACCGACCGGCGCGAACTCATAGAGCATCGCATAGCGGTCGCGCGATTCTTCCAGCAGGCTCTGTGTTGCGCGCAGCCGCTGGTTCTGGGCCTCGAGCTGATATTGCTGCGCCTTGAGGTAGCGCAGCGCTCGCGCGACAGCATCGTCCTGCCTGCGTTTCCTTCTTCGCGGCAACGAGGAAGCCGCCTCGCGGCGTCTGTCCGCGTCCAGAATCACCGCGTGAGCGAGCACCGGGCCCGTTCCCTGCGCGTCTGCAGCGCTGATCAACTCTATGTGCCGCAGCGTGCCCCCGTTGTGGGGCTGCAGCATGAGGGGGGTGGTCGCCTCCGCGCTCTTCCGACATGCATGGAGGTGCAGAAAGAACTGATTGCGTGACTCTTCCGCAACGAAACTCGAGAATGGCTGCCCGATGATGCGGCTTCGCTCGGCGCCCAGTACTGCCGCGGCCGTGGAGTTGAGATTCAGGATCCGGCCCACGGCATCGAGGTAGACATAAGGGTACGGGCTTGCGCTGGCATCGACATCCGAGAACAACCGCGCCTCCAGCTCGTCGATTCTGCCGCGCAACACCGCATTCTCGGCCTGCAGCGCTTGCATGGCGGCTTTGGTGATGGATTTGTCCACGCGCGCGCGCGTTGCCGCGCGCGGGGTCGAACGGCCTCGCGTGGCACTGCGAAGGCCCGAAACGGTGTTCGCCCTTTCTGTCCCGGTATCGATCGTGCTGCGCTTGCTCACTGGCCTCGGCTCGCTTCCTTGTCCTGCGTCCCACGCTTCACTGTGCCAACACTGCGCCTTCAGTCTTTCTCTCCGCCATGCGCTAAGGCTTCATGAGCGCAGCGCAATGCTCGGGAGTGATCGAGCAGGTGATTGAGATCGTTGTTCGCCCGCCTCGGTTCCTGCAGCATGGCGAGTCCATCGAGCGACGGCTCCTACGGGGAGGGCAGTGCTTGATGGTAGACCTTTGAGGAGCGAGCGCCAAGCAGTCTCCGAACCGCCGGCTTGCGAGGGCCTTGTTCGATCCGCCACGCGCGCCGGCGGTCCTCGCCTCATCGCGGTCGTTCCGAGCGGCGGACGATCACGGGACAGTGGGCCTGGGCCATCGAGGATAAACGCGGAATTCAGATCGGCAAGACGCGATCTCGAGAGCGGCCACGAGCGGGATTCGCCCGCGTCCCGGCAAGCGCAGGTAAGGGAAAGGCGCGCCTAGTCCACTTTCGCGCCGGTCGCCTTCACCACCGGCCCCCATTTCGCCCACTCCGCTTTCATGAACGCGACGAAATCGCCTGGTGAAAGAAAGGTCGAATCCGCGCCCTGCTGTCCAAAGCGCTCTTTTACGTCCGCCATGTCCAGTATTTTCTCGAGCTCGTTGCTGAGGCGATCGACTACGGGCTTCGGCATGCCGGCCGGCCCGGAAATGCCGTACCACACCTTTCCATCCACTTGCGGATAACCGAGCTATCCGAGGCTCGGCAAGTCGGGGTATTTCCCCGAACGGTTCCTGCCCACTGTCGCGAGCAGCCTGATGCGCCCCGACTGCACGTGAGGATAGATCGAGGGCAGCGAGTCGAAGCCGAGCTGCACGTTGCCGCCCGCAAGATCGACCACACCGGGGCCGCTGCCCTTGTATGGCACGTGAACGATCGGCGCGCCGGTCGCCGTCTTGAACATCTCGCCCACGAGATGCGGCATGCCGCCGCTCCCGGAGGAATAGAAATGCAGGCTGTCGGGCTTTGCGCTTGCGAGGGCGACGAGTTCCTTCACGCCCTTGACAGGCAGCCCGGCGTGGGCGGCAACATACATCGGGAGGCTGGTCGCAAGCCCGATGTGCGTGAAGCTTTTCAGCGCGTCATATGGCAGGCGGGCATAGAGCACCGGACCCACGCCGTGTGTCGTGGACGAGGACCAGAGCAGCGTGTAGCCGTCCGGCGGGGCTTTCGCGCTAATGTCGGAAGCGATCGTGCCTCCGGCGCCGCCGCGGTTTTCCACGACCACATTCTGGCCGAGGTTGTCGGCGAGCCGCTGCGCGACGATGCGCGCGGTGAAATCTGCGGCGCCACCGGGCGGCACGCCGACGATGAAGCGGATGGGCTTGGTGGGATACGACTGCCCTGCCGAGAGCGCAGGGACGATCGTCGCGGCGCATGCCGCAAGCCAACGCAACGCCATTATCATGACCTCCTCCTATGCATCGGCGCCCCGCGCGATGAGGTAATGTATCGCAAAAAACCCGTCCCCATCGACCCAGACGCTGCCAGGCTCGAATCCGGCCTCGCGCGCAAGCGCCTGGAATTCAGCGACGGAGTACTTGTACGAGTTCTCGGTATGTATGGTCTCGTGCGGGCGAAAGTGGAAAATGCGTCCGCCCAAGGTCACCTGCTGCGCCTTCACGCTCTCGAGGTGCATCTCGATACGCCCGGCCGCGGCATTGTAGAACGCGCGGTGCCGGAAGGCGGAGAGATCGAAATCGGCATTGAGCTCGCGATTGATGCGCGCGAGCACGTTGAGATTGAACGCGGCGGTCACGCCCTGTGCATCGTTATACGCGGCGTGCAGCACGGACTGCGCCTTCTTGAGGTCGACCCCTACCAGCATTGCTCCGCCCGAGCCGACCAGTGCGCGGGCGCGCCGCAGGAAGGAGCGCGCCTCCTCGATGGTGAAATTTCCGATGGTGGAGCCGGGGAAGTAGGCGACACGGCGGCCCGCGTCCTGACGCACGACATCGGGCAGCTCGAGCGGCGCCGAGTAATCCGCGCACACGGCAGAAATATGCAGCCACGGGAAAGCAGCTGCCAGCTCCGCGGCGAAGGCCCTGAGCTGTTGAGCGGCGATGTCGATCGGCACGTAGTGAGCGGGCCTCGACCGCTCGATCAGCCGGAGCGTTTTCCGCCCCGAGCCGCTGCCGAATTCGATCAGCACATACTCGGGCCCGAGAAGCGCGGCTATCTCCGGACCGTGCGCTTCCATGAGCGCCATCTCCGTGCGCGTGGGATAGTACTCGGGCAATGCGCAGATCGCGTCGAACAGGGCAGAGCCGCGCTCATCGTAGAAGAACTTCGGGCTGATCGCCTTCTGCGGCTGCGAGAGTCCGGCGACGATTTCGTCGAGGAAACTCCTCGCATCGGGCTCGAGGTCGTAAAAAGCAAAAGAAGCGCCGCGTTGCCCCATGGCAGACGTCCTCGTTAAGGAGAGAGAGCCGGGCGCAGGCTGCGTCGCGGCCCTCGCGCTATGGACGCGCCGCTACCGGCCGCAGAGCGTTGGCCTCAATCCACTTGCGGATGCGGTTCGCATCGCCGATGCGCGTCAGCCTGCCCCACGAGTCGAGGAGCACGATGACGAGCGGCGTTGCGGAAATGACCGCCTGCATCACGAGGCAGCGGCCCGCTTCACTGATGTAACCGGTCTTCGACAACCCGATATCCCAGTCCTCGTTGCGCACCAGGCGGTTCGAATTGCGATAATGCAGCGTCCTGCCATTGGAGATCTCGACGGTATAGTCGGTTTCCGTTGTGTACTGGCGAATGAGCGGATACTCGTACGCGGCCTTGACGAGGGCGACGAGGTCCCGCGCCGTCGACACGTTGTCGCTCGAAAGTCCCGTTCCGTCCACGAAACTCGAGCGGTACATCCCGAGATCCATCGCCTTCTCGTTCATCGCCTTCACGAAGGCTTCGCTGCCGCCGGGATAGGCGCGTGTCAAGGCCGATGCGGCGCGGTTTTCCGACGCCATCAGCGCGAGCCGCAGCATATCTCCGCGCGTGAGCCGGCTGCCGACCTTGAGACGCGAGCGCGTGCCCTTGATCTCGTCGATATCGTCCATGGTGACGATGATGTGCTCGTCGAGGGGCAGCTTCGCGTCCAGCACCACCAGGGCCGTCATGAGCTTTGTGATCGACGCGATCGGCACCACGGCGTTGGCGTTCTTCGCGTAGAGCAGCGCTCCGTCTTCCTGCCGCACCACCATCACCGATGACGATTTCAATGTGGAGAGCTCCCGCGGCGTTATTTCATCGCCGTCCGGGGCTCGATCCGCGGGGATGACCCGCATGTTGGCCTTGCGCGCCTGCGCCGCTTCTGCGCCAGACCAGGCAACGCACAGCATGAGCGCCACGAGTAGCCGTTTCAGAGCTGCCCTCCTTTGATTTGTTCTTAGGCGCGGCTCTCTCTCGAGCCTCCGCTGAGGCTCTAAAAATACCGGGTTACCGAAGCTTTTTCAAGAAACTTTTTAGATATGCCCGGGGGATGCCCGGCGCAAAAAAAATCTCCGCTCGGGGCAGTGTGGGTTGCCCCGGCGGAGGTGAAAGAGGCCAACGCACCCGTCCGCTCAGCGCGGACGCGCGCTACTGCCAGGCCTCCGAGGAGGAAAGAACAAAGACGGAGCCGCTCCACAGGCTCCATACGCACTTGACCATATCAACAGGGCCTTACACCAAACTTACGCAGGGCATCAATTTCGCAAGAGAAATGTTCACGCCTGCTGGTGTCGTGATCAAAAATAATCCACGGCATGAGTTAGAGTAGTCGCATTGCACCGGCAAAAAAAACTCCGCACGGACGCAAGCCCTGCGGAGCGGAAGGAGGCGAACCGGGCTACGCCGTGGCGGCGCGGCTCCGAACGGACCTCCAAGGAGGAAAAAACCTGAAGCATCGCATCGTCGAATTCGACGACCGACGGTCACTTTTTATCAGGCGACGCTTACGCAGGCCTTACTCAGGGACGCGAAAGCGGCTGGAGTAAACTATCGAGAGGCCCTCCCATGCGGATACTGATAGCCGAAGACGATCCTGTGCTGGCGGACGGCCTCACCCGCTCGCTGCACCAGTCCGATTACGCGGTGGATTGCGTCGCGGGCGGAGACCAGGCCGACCACGTGCTGCTCGCGCAGAACTACGACCTGGTCATTCTCGACCTGGGCTTGCCGCGGCTCGACGGCTTTGAAGTGCTGCGCCGTTTGCGGCATCGCGGATCCAAGGTGCCGGTGCTCGTTCTGACTGCCCGCGATGCGCTGGATGACCGGGTGCGCGGGCTCGATCTCGGCGCCGACGATTACCTCACCAAGCCTTTCGACCTGCCAGAGCTCGAGGCGCGGGTGCGCGCCTTGATCCGGCGCGGACAATCCGGCGGAGGCTCGACACTCGCGCACGGCGCGCTGCGCCTGGACACCGCGGGACGCCGCGCCACGCTGAACGGCGCGCCGCTCGACCTGTCCGCGCGCGAACTGGGCGTGCTGGAGATCCTCATGCATCGCAGCGGCCGCGTCGTCAACAAGGAGCAGCTCGCCGAGCAGCTCTACGGCTGGGACGAGGAGGTCGGCGCCAACGCGATCGAGGTTTACGTTCATCGATTGCGCCGCAAGCTCGAGCCCGCGGGTGTGGTGATCCGCACGATACGGGGGCTCGGTTACCTGCTTGAAAAGCCCGCGAATGCGCCGGATTAGGACGCTGCGCAGCCAGCTTCTCGCCTGGCTCGCCGTTCCGCTCGTCGTGCTGTGGTCGATCAGCACGGTCGTGGACTACGACATCGCCAAGCGCTTCGCGAATCTCGCTTACGATCGCGCGCTGCTCGAAGCGGCCCTCGACATCGGGCGCCAGGTGAAGCTGGTCGGAGACCAGATCTACGTCGACCTTCCGGACGTCGCGCTGCAGATGCTGCAGTCCCGGGAATCGGACCGGCTCTACTATCTGGTACTGGGTCCGGGCAACGAGTACATCACCGGCGAGCCGGATCTTCCCGCGCCATCGGACCCTTCGACGGACCGCGTGCGCTACTACGACGACGAATACCGGGGACGGCTCATTCGCGCCGTCGCTCTGCGTGTGCCCGTCCAGCCGGGCTCGGCCCGCGGAGCGGTAATGATTCATGTCGCCGAACGGATCACGGTGCGCAGCGACTCCGCCCGCCAGATCATCCTCGGCATGGTGTTGCCGCAGGCGTTTCTGATCCTCGCCGCCACGGTCGCCGTCTGGTACGGCGTGGGCCGCGGATTGCGGCCGCTCGCGAGCTTGCGCGCGGAGGTCGAGTCGCGTTCACATCGCGATCTCTCGCCGCTTTCCGAAGCGCAAGCGCCGCGGGAGCTGCAACCGCTGATTCACGCCATGAACGGCTTGCTCTCGCGGCTGAGCGCGGTGCTCGCCGCCCAGCAGCGATTCATCGCGGACGCCGCGCACCAGTTGCGCACGCCGCTCGCCGGCATCAAGACGCAGACCGAGCTCGCGGTGCGCAATTCGACGTCTCAGGAAATGGAGACGACTTTGCGGCAGCTGCATACTGCAACCGAAAAGACGACCAGGCTCGTCAACCAGCTGCTCTCTCTTGCGCGAGCCGAGCCGGGAGAGAAACGCGAGCATGCCACCCAACCGCTCGACCTCGGGACGCTCGCCCGGGATACCACGATGGAATGGGTGCCGCGCGCGATCAGCCACGATATCGACCTCGGCTTCGATGCGTCCCATCTGCCGGCCACGATAGACGGCAATGCGTTCCTGCTGAAGGAGATGCTGAACAACGTGCTCGACAACGCGCTGCGCTATACCGGGCGCGGCGGCCAGGTCACCGTGCGCGTGACGCCGGACACGACCATAGTGAAGCTCGCGGTCGAGGATACCGGGCCCGGCATCCCGGAGGCGGAGCGCGAGCTCGTCTTCGAGCGTTTCTACCGGGCGCCCGACAGCGCCGGAGAAGGCTGCGGCCTCGGGCTCGCGATCGTGCGCGAGATCGCGCAGAGCCATGGCGCGGAGATCAGGCTCGGTACCGGACCGAACGGAACGGGCACCGCGGTGCAGATCGCTTTTCCGCGCGCCCCCGCCTGAATTTGAATTGATGCCGC
>CAMPGR010000113.1 GCA_946885605.1 uncultured Pseudomonadota bacterium | reverse complement strand
TCCTTAGAGTGCCTATGACCCACGTGTGCGTTGCCGGTGATCCTTCACGCAACTCCGGCTCCCTTTCCATGGTCGATTGGCAACACGCCGATTGGACATCCGGAACTAAGTAAAATTGCCTGGCCCCGCGAGCCGGGCCTCCGCAATCCCCACGATGCCCGGCACTTGCAATCACGCGCACGAGAGTGAGGACTCTTGATCGAACATGCCGCAAACCTGTGGCGTGAACCGCTCGCCCGGCTGCGCCGGTTCCGTGATGCCGTGCCCGGGCTACGGGTGCTGGTGCAGGCCTTCCACAACTACATCGTCCATCAGAGCGGCAATTATGCGGGCAGCGTGGCGTACTCCGCGATACTCGCTTCATTCCCGCTCCTCATCCTGGTGTCGGCCGCCGCCGCTTTCGTGGGAGAGCCGGGCACCGCGGCCGAGTTGGTCACCCGCGTCCTCGAGTTCGCCCCGCCCGCCGTATCCGAGACGCTCCGGCCCATCACCGACGAAGTGCTGCGTCAGCGCAGCCGGGCGCTCTTGACCGTGGGCGTGCTGGTTACGATCTGGGCCGCATCCTCCGGGATGCAGGCGATCCGCACCGCGCTCAACAAGGCATACGGCGTCGAGCAAGGCCTCCCGTTCTGGAGCGCCCGCATCAAGGTCACCCTGTTTACCGTGGTCGGCATCGTGGGCACCGTGCTCGCTTTCAGCTCCATCATCATCCTGCCGTACGTCTGGCTCCTTCTCGAAAGGACGGTCGGCGTCGGCGCCGGGGCGGCGTGGCTGCACAGCGGGATCCGTTACACGCTCGCGTTCGTCGTGCTGACGGGGCTCTACGCGACCATGTACGGCTGGCTGCCCGACATCCCGCAACGGCTGCGCACCGTGCTTCCCGGAGCGCTGGTCGGTGCCCTGTTGTGGCTCGCCGCCGCGCACGTCCTCTCCTACACCCTGCGCAGCCTCGGCAAGCTTGCCCTGGTGTACGGCGGCTTTGCCGGACTCATTGCGACCCTCATCTTTCTTTATGTAAGCGCAGTCACGCTCATCTTCGGCGCCGAAATCAATGCGGTGCTGCGAGCGCACAGCAACGGTCCGCAGGACCCGGAAGCGACGGCCGCTTGAGCAGGCATGGCTCATCCTGCAAACCCATGCGGGTAGTCAGGCCGATGAAGATGGCTTAAGATCTCGCGACACCCCCGCCGTGCGCGCACATCGCATCGAGCGGAGGGATATACGAGGAGGTTAATGTGAATGATCCCCGGACCCGGGCGACTGCTGCCGTCGCCGAGTCACCGCCTGAGGCTGTACGGAACGGCGCGGCACCCGTCATCGTGTCGAACGGCCTTACCGTCGCCTATAACCTGCACCGTGAACGCAAGCGCCTCACCGCGCTGAAGAGCATCGACCTCACGATCCGCCGCGGCGAGTTCGTCGTGCTGGTCGGGCCTTCCGGCTGCGGAAAAACCACTTTCATCAACGCCGTGGCCGGTCTCGTGGAACCGTGGGAGGGCACGATCGAGGTCAACGGCCGTCCGGTCAGCGGTCCCGGCCCGGATCGCGCAATGGTGTTTCAGGACTACGCGCTGATGCCGTGGCGCACCGTCGAATCCAACGTGCGCATGCCGTTCGAGTTTCAAAACCTCGGGCTCAGCAAGGAGGAGATGGACGAGCGCGTGCGCCGATACATCGAGCTGGTCGATCTCAAGGGATTCGAAAAGTCGTATCCCTACGAACTGTCCGGCGGCATGAAACAGCGTGTCGGCATCGCCCGCGCGCTCGTCGGGGAGCCCGATATTCTGCTCGCCGATGAGCCGTTCGCCGCGATCGACGCCATGACGCGCGAGGCCATGCAGAGCGAACTGGAGCAGTTCGTCGCCAAGACCGGGCAGACGGTCGTCTTCATCACGCATTCGATCGACGAGGCGGTCACGCTCGCCGACCGGGTGGCGGTGATTTCCTACCGCCCCGGGCAGATCAAGGAAATCGTCGAGGTGAACCTGCCGCGTCCGCGCTTCAGCTACGACGTAAAGATGCTTCCGGAATACGGCGCCTTGCGCGACCACATCTGGCGGCTGGTGAAGGACGAGGCGTTCCAGGCTGCACGAGGAGAGAAGCGATGAGCAGCGTTCAGGACACGACACGCACTTCAGCCCAGGCGCACACTGATCCGGACCGCATACAGGACCGGCAGTGGACATTGAGCGAGGCGTGGAATCGCTACGGGCCGTGGGTGGTAACCGTCATCAACGTCACCATCTTCCTCTGTATATGGGAAGCCGTTACACGCGCCGGGCTCGTCAATCCGCTGTTCCTGCCACGCGCGAGCGACATGTTCGCCACGCTTTGGGAAGGCTTGACCACGACGGCCCCGCCCGGAGCGATCGTCTCCGGCAGTATCCTCGACCACGTGCTCTACACGCTCACGAATCTCGCGATCGGGCTCAGCATCGCGTGTGCAATCGGGATACCGGCGGGGCTCCTGATGGGCGGCAACCGCTACGTCGAGACCGTGTTGAGTCCCTACGTGTGGTCCCTGACCTCCCTGCCGCGCATCGCGCTGGTCCCGCTCTTCATTCTGTTCATGGGCTTCACCGTGCAGATGCAGATCACGATCATCGTGCTCTCCGCCGTGTTTCCCATCATGATCAACTCGTGGGCCGGCGTGAAGACCACGGAAAAATCGCTGCTGGCGGCGGCGAAGGTGTTCGGGGCGAGCCGGCGCGAGCTGTACCTGAAGGTGGTGCTGCCCTACACCCTGCCGTTTATCGTCTCCGGCATCCAACAGGGCATCGGACGCGGACTGGTCGGCGTCATCATCGCCGAGATCTTCGGCGGCTCCCAGGGCCTGGGTTACCTCATCCAGCGTTCGGCGGACACCTTCGACTCGGCGCTCATGTATTCCGTGCTGTTCGTGCTCGTCGCCATTTCGCTCACACTGGTCCAGTTCACGCGCTGGATCGAGGCGTACGTCGCGCCATGGCGGAAGATCGACATGCTTTGAAATCGAAGCCGGCATGTCCGGATTCGAACGTGCCCACCACAACGAGGAGGAAGTGAGATGAAAAGGCAAAAGCCGTTGTTATACCTGCCGCGCCGCGCATTTCTCAAGATCGGAGGCGCTGGGGTGCTTGGCACCATCATCGCCGCCGGGACGCTCCCCATGGCGCGCGGCGCTCAGAAGCCGAGCGTCGAGAACGTGATGGCGAACCTGCACTCGTTGAAGCTTGGCGAGTTCAATCCCAACTATGCCGCTCAATGGAGCGTCCGCCTGGCGCAGGCGCTGGGTTATTTGAAAGAGGTCGGCATCAACGATATCGACATCGTTCTCTCCGATCAGTACATGCCGGGGCTCATAGGGGGCAGTCTCAACGTCACCCACTCCGACACCGACGTGCTCTTCGGATCGGGGCTCAAGAGCAAGCTGCCGATCAAGATGATTTCGTGCTATCGCCACGCCGAATGGTGGATCATGGGTGTGCGCAAGGGCATCAACAAGCCGCAGGATCTCAAGGGCGCCAAGATCACGGGGGGTTCGCTCAATGGGCGCAATACCCTGATCCAGCGTCAGATCGTGAGAAAGCTGGGCCTCGACCCGGACAAGGACGTCAAGTTCGTGCCGATGGGCGGCGGATCCGACAAGCGCCTCGCGGCGCTCATCAACGGACAGGTGGACGCGGCGAGCGTATTTCCGCGCCACAAGGCCCCGCTCGAGAAGGAAGGCGGCAAGTTCATCTTCGAGCAAATCCATCACACGCCGCAGGAGAGTTACGCCGCGCTGGGCAGCTGGCTCGCGAGGAACGAGGACACGGCCTATGCCTACGTGCGCGCCGACATCAGGGCGCGCCAGTGGCTGTTCAAGCCCGAGAACAAGCAGAAGGCATACGACATCATGGTCAAGCTGGGATACAAGATCCCGGATCAGTTCAAGAACCTCTACCAGGTGGAACTCGACCAGATCAGCCCCGACGGCGGGTTCGAGAGCGCAAAGGTGATGGACGAGTTCGTCGACGATCTTGCCGCGATCGGCACCCTGCCCAAGAACTTCGACTGGCGCAAACACGTGGACATGAAATACGTGTGGGCGGCGCAGAAGGCGCTAGGGCTGCCCAAGCGCCCTGCTTCACTCTGACGGGCTTCTGACTGTCGTCGTGATGTCGCCGCCGTTGGCGGCGGCACACGGCGGCGACACCGCGCAACACGCATCGCAGACAGCGTCTCCCATCGGCGCGCTTCAGCAGCGGCACGAATTTCCCGCGCGCATCGATTCCCGGTTCGTGACAAGCTGGCCTTCAGCGCCGCAGCATGCCGGAGCGACGGGCCCATGGGCGGTCGGAATGGCTTATCCTTGGCGTACGGCAGTCAAGGATACTCAAAGCCAAGCTCAAGGGAGACAGCATGCAATTGTTCGGCTCACCCAACAGTCCGTTCGCGCGCAAGGTCCGCATCGTCCTCGATGAAAAAGGCATCCCGTACGAGTACATCATCGAGCGCCCGTCATCGCCCACCTGCCGTGTGCCGCAATTCAACCCGCTCGGCAAGGTGCCGACGCTGGTGCTCGACGACGGCCGCGCGCTCTACGACTCGCCGGTGATCGTGGAGTACCTCGACGCAGCGGCACCCGGGCCGAAACTCATACCCGACGCCTTCGATGAACGCATCGAGGTCAAGCGCTGGGAAGCGCTGGGAGACGGGATCGCGGAAGCGACCGTGCTGATCAACCACGAGTACCGCGAGCCGGCGGACAAGCAGCGTGCCCCCGCGTGGTTCGAGCGCCAACGCGCCAAAATAGACCGCGGCCTCACCACAATGGAAAAGGACCTGGGTTCGGGCGAGTTCTGCTTCGGTGGACGCTTCACGCTCGCCGATGTTGCGGCCGGTTACGCGCTGGGCTACCTGGACCACGCGCTGCCTGAAGTCGAGTGGCGCACCTCGCACCCCGCGCTGCGGCGGTTTGCCGAGCGGATGGGCGCGCGCGCGTCGTTCAGCAAGACACTGCTCGCCCGGACAACGTAACTTTTAGGGATCAGGAGCGCGCATGCTGACAGGCACAGTGCAATGGACCGCGCAGGAACGCGTAATACACGGGAAGCCCGCGGCCGAAGCGGTCCGGGCAGAGATGGAACGACTCGGTGTAAGGCGCGTGCTCCTGCTCACCACGCGGTCGCTTACGAACAGCCGGCTGATCCGGGACGTGACCTCCGCGCTCGGCGATCGCTGCGTGGGTCGATTCGACGCGATACGCGCCCACTCACCGCGCGAAGCGGTCATCGCCGGTGCCGAGCTCGCACGCGAAGTGGAGGCGGATCATCTGCTCGCGGTGGGCGGCGGCTCGGTGATCGATGCGACGAAGACGATGCTGATCGCATTGTGGCGCGGCGTGCGCGACATCGATGCGCTCTCGGCGCTCGCGCAGAAGCGCGGCGCGCCACCTCTCACGCGGCTCGGTTCGGATCGGACTCGCATGACCGCGGTGCCGACGACATTGTCCGCAGCCGAATTCACGGCCGGCGCCGGAATTACCGACGTTCAGCGAAAGGTCAAACAGTCCTTCGCGCATCCTCTGATGGCGCCGATTGTCGCGATATTGGATCCGGCGGCGACGCTCGAAACGCCGTTGGAGCTCATGCTCTCGACCGGCATGCGTTCGATGGATCACGCGGTCGAGCGCTGGTGTTCGATCCGGCCGCACCCATTCGCCGATCCGATCGCGCTGCAGGCCATGGGGATGCTGGCCGCGAATCTGCCGGCGATCAAAGCACGCCCGGACGACCTGGAGCCGCGCCTTCAGTGCCAGCTCGCGGCGTGGCTCACGCAGATCTCGCAGGCGCCCGGCGTGCCAAACGGCGCGAGCCACGGCATCGGCTACATCCTCGGAGGCTACGCGGGCGTCGCGCACGGCATTACGTCCTGCATTTCGCTCGCCGCCACGCTTGAATGGAACGAGCCGGCCAACGCCGAGCGTCAGCGGGCCGTTGCCGAGAAACTCGGGCGCCCCGGCGCGCGGGCTTGCGACGTAATGCGGGATTTGGTGAAGTCGCTCGGTTTACCGACCCGGCTCAGCGAAATAGGTATAGGCGCGGACCGGATTCCTGAACTCGCGCGTCAGTACGACGGCACCGGTCCGATTGCGACGAATCCGAGACCGGTGCGCAATGCGGACGATCTCGCGGAGATCCTCAAGCTCGCGCTCTAAGCCCTCATGTGCGAGAACTTTAAGTGGCGGTTCGCCCCTAGCTTGTCAAAGCGCAACGGACGATCACTGGCTCATGTCAGTGATCGAAGTGAAAGAGCAGCGTGGATCGCCCGTTCCGGTGACTCGCCGCGACGCGGTCGGCGTAGCGGCGCAGCATGAACCCCGCAAGCTTGCGCTGCCCTGCCTCTGATTCCATGATTTCTTCGTTCGTTGGCCGCTTGTCGGGAAGCTCGAGCGGCGGCCCCATGTACGACACGCGGATATCGAGATTGAACTCGTCGAAGGTCGCTTCGATTTCCAGTGGGCCCTGCGGCTCGAAACCCTCGACGATGCTTTCGATCGATTGCGTCAGATTGAATGCCGCACGGTCGATCACGTCGCGACGCGCACCCCAGGCGGCTCCGTGCGTCTCCATGAATTCCTCGATCCCGCGGGCGTCAACCTCCTCCGCCTTGACGCTGAGCTTCTCGGATCTCCTGATCCCCAGGCGGAATATCAGGTTGAGGAACGTCGCACACACCACCCCGAACACGAGGGAGCTCCCGAGCATGGGGTGCAAACTGCCCGCAAATTGCGCAAAGTGTGCGGGATAGATATCGACCGCGATGCCCATCATGAACGAAAGCCCGATCACAAAAGTACGGCGCGCGTCCAGCAGTCGTGAAGAGATGATCTGCAGGCCATTGATGAATACATAGCACGCTGCGAAAAGCAGGGCGGCGCCGATGACCGGACGCGGCATGATTGCGAGGTACCCCGCGACTTTGGGGAGAAAGGCGAGAATAACGAATATTCCGGCGATGGCGTATGCGACGCGGCGGCTGGTCACTCCGCTCGCATTCGATACGCCGATGCTGGTCGGCGAAGAATTGATGCCGACTGTTCCGAGCAAGCCCGCCGCGAATGTACCTGCAGCGTCGGCAAGGACGCCGCGTTCCGCAGATCGCATGTCGGGCCGCACCCAGTCGGCATCGTTGATCTTCTGGGCTGTCGTTACGCAGCCGATGTTCTTCAGGCACGCCGCCAGCGCGCCGATCGCGAAAGGTATCGCCAACGCGGCATCCCATGTCCATCCAAGATGAGCCAGCGATGGAATCGAAACGAACGGCGCCGCTGTCACTTTCTCCAGATCTGCTGTGGTCAGGATGCCGGCAGCCACGGCGGCCGCATACCCGAGAATCATGCCGAGCAGCGCACTGAACATCTTCAGCGCACCGCGTCCCCACACCCCCAGAGTGATCATCGACCCCAGCGTTACGGCAGCAACCACGTATTCGCCCGTTCCAAAAGGGGTCGGCGCAGAAATTCCAAGCACATTACGGACGCCGATCGCACCGACGTTCACGCCTATCAGCAATACGAGCAATCCGGCGAGTTCCGGCGGAAAGTATGCCCGCAGGTGTCGCTGAACCCGCGAGAGCGCCGCCTCAATGAAACCGGCGAACAAGGTCATTCCGAACAGCAGCGAAAGGCCTCCTGTCTTCAAAGCCAGGAGTGACGGGCTCAGGTAGAAGGCGCTGAATACGGGCGGACAGAGATAACCGGATCCCAGTGGCCCCACACGAAGGGCCGAGAGACATGCACCCACCCCCATCGCCAGCATTGACAGGCTCAGAATGTTGTTCAGTTGCTCGGTCGGGAGCCCGGCCTCCCGGAACACGATCAGCGGAAAGAGCAGGAAAATGGATATGAGGCCGACGTGCTGCAGACCACTGACAAAAATCACGCCAGCGGGCGGAGCTTCGTCAACGGAGTAGATGAGGTTGGCGGGCTTTTTCACGTGAAATCATGCCGCCCGTCGGCTGCGAATCGGGAAGCTACTTCAGTGCCGCGATGCCTTCATCGCGCGTGGAGCCGATCGTGAACAGGTCCAGGAAGCCGCCGAGATCGAAGAGCTGTCTCACCTTTCCCTGGACGCCGCAGATCGCAAAACGCGAATCGTGCACGTCGGCGCGTTTCGCGGCAAGCAGGAGCACCCTGAATCCCGCGCTGCTGATGTACTCCAGCTCACTGAAGTCGACCAGGACGCGAGCCTTGGCAGCGCCCAGCATGGCGGTCAATCGCTCGCCCAGCAACGGCGAGGTCGTGCTGTCGAGCCGGCCCTTCACTCGAAGGACAGTGCCCGCCTCCGCCTGCTCCTCTTTAAGGTCCATTTTTGTGCATCCTCACGCGCCGAGTTTCTTCTTGAGGACGAGCCGGTTGAATCGTCCCACACGCTCGTAGCTTACCTCAATCATAAGGCTCTTCACGAAATGAAGGCCGACGCCCCCGAGGCGGCGCTGGTGCAGCGGCGCGCGTGTATCCGGCTTTGGGCTCTCCAGCGGATTGAACGGCACCCCGTCATCTTCAATGGCCGCCTCCAGCATGCCGTCACTGAGCGACAGGCGCACCCTGATCTCGTGTTCCGCATTATCAGCGTATCCGTAGTCGACGATGTTCGTCAGGACTTCGTCCAAAGCAACCTGGACGTCGCCGACGATATCCGCTGGAAGATGGTGTTCGATCGCAAAGCTGTCCACCGCATCGACAATACGCGCAAATTCCTCGCGCCGGCTGCGGATCGTCGTTTCGATGCCGTTCATTTCACGAACCGCAGTCCCATCGCGGCGATATCGTCCGCTTGAACCGCGTCGGCTGCGAATGCCCGAACACGCTCCATTACCCCGCAGACCATTTCGCGGGCCGATGCGGTGGTCAGCGCGCGCAGCGCCTCCTCGAGCCGATCATCTGAAAACAGCTCATTCGTCGTGTTCAAGGCCTCGGTGATGCCATCCGTAAACAGGAACAGGCCGTCGCCGGGCGCCAGTTTGACCCATTCGGTTCGATAGGTGAAGGTCGGCCGGATGCCGAGCGGTTTGCTGCGGAGGCTGTCCACGACGCACACCTCGTCCGTCGTCCGCAGGAGATATGGCCGGTTGTGCCCGGCATTGCAGTACGAGACGGTCGCCTTGGCAGGATCGAGAATACCCAGAAATACGGTGACGAACATGCCCTGCTGGTTCTCGAGGCTCAGGCCTTCATTCACCTTTTCGATGATCCGATGGGGCTCCATCGGCACGCCATCGGGGTGCCGATAGAGGGTGGCGACGAGCCGGATCATCGTCTTGGTGCGCGCCATGAAGAGCGCCGCGGGTGCGCCCTTGTCGGACACATCCGCCACGACGAAGTACAGCCGGCCGTCATTGTCCCAGAAGAAGTCGTAGAGATCCCCACCCACCCTGCGGGCAGGCTCGAGCGTGGCATAGACTTCAATGGGTCGGTCCGGCGTTGGCACGGCAAACTCCGTCGGCACCATGCTCAACTGGATCTCGCGCGCGGCCTGCAACTCGCTCTCCATCTGGCTGAGCACATCGATGATTTCGTCGCGCAGGCGCTTTTTCTCGAGGCTCGCGCCCACGCGGGCGCGCAGCAGCGTCGGATTGAAGGGTTTGGAAAGGTAGTCTTCCGCACCCAGCTCGATGCAGCGAATCACGCTCTCCATCTCATCGAGCGCGGAGATCATGATGACCGGAACGTGGCGCAGACGTGTGTCGGCGCGGATGCGCTCCAAGACGTCGTAGCCGTTCAGACCCGGCATCATGACGTCGAGGAGCACGAGATCGAACGGTCGCGACCGCAGAAGGTCGAGTGCCTCCTGCCCGTCGGCGGCAGTGGCAAGGTTGCGGTAGCCTTCCCGCTGCAATCGCCTGATCAGCGTGTAGCGATTGTCTTCGTTGTCGTCAACGATCAGGAGCGCGTGGTCGGGCGCGCTCACGGCTCGCCTGCCTTCGCGAGCAGCGCCCGGACCTTGCCAAGCAGTCTCGGCAACTCCACCGGCTTGGTATCGTAATCGTCGCAGCCTGCGTCGAGGGCCTTCTCGCGATCACCCGCCATCGCATGAGCCGAGAGCGCGATGATCGGTATATGGGCGGTGCCCGGATTCGCCTTGATTCGCCTGGTCGCTTCCCAGCCATCGAGCACCGGCATCGTGAGATCCATGAGGATCAAATCCGGCTTCTCTGTGGTCGCCATGGCGACACCCCGCTCGCCATCCGGGGCGACCACAACCGTAAGCCCCGCCCGTGCGAAGCGGCTTTCCACAACGTAGACGTTGTCTTCGTTGTCCTCGACGTAAAGTATCTTCACGATGCGCTGTTTACGGATGGTCAGACGCCGTCTTCTCGCCACGGCTCAGAAGCGATTGGATCTTTCTCACGAGCCCGTCGAAATCAATCGGCTTCGTGTGGTAATCGTCACACCCGGCGGCGAACGCTTCGTCGCGGCTCTTCCGGGAGGTGTGGGCGGTCAGCACGATGACGGGAATGTGCCGGGTCTCCGGCTGGCTCTTGAGTCGTTGTGTTGCCTGCCATCCATTGAGGCCCGGGAGATTGAGATCCATCACGATGAGATCGGGCTGCAGCGTCTTTGCCCACTCGACGCCTTCTCTCCCGTTATTCGCGATCTTCACGTCGAACCCGGCGCGCGTGAGACGCCGATGCAGCATGAACAAGGCGTCGTCGCTGTCCTCGACACACAGTATCTTCGTCATTGCACTCTCTCCTTAAACACCTCAACTGCGCTGCCCTGCAGCCCGGCGCGAGCGGCGTTGCCCGACGCACCGCGCGAGCGTGGCGCTCACCTCACGCAGCATTTCATCGCGTGTCGGCGCATCCTTCTGCAGGATGCGCTCCACTCCCCCGTTCAGCCGGCGGCGGTCCTCGTCGGTCAGATCCTTCGCCGTCACCACGACGACAGGAATGTCGCGCCATTCGGCATGATGGCGCAGCTGCTCGATCACTTCGAACCCGTCCATTTCCGGCATCATGAGGTCCAGTACGATGACGTCCGGAAGGGACTCCTCCAGGCATGCGAGCCCGTCACGGCCATTGCCCGCCTCCTGTGCTTTCCAGCCCTCCTTTTCCAGGTTTTGCACCAGCCCCCGGCGCAGGATATCGTCATCGTCCACCACCAATACCTTGCTGGCGCGCCCCACGATTTCGCGGAGCACCGCACCCAGCCGCTCGCGGTTCACCGGCTTCACCATGTAGTCCGCGGCCCCGAGTGCATAGCCGCGGTTCTTTTCCTCGAGGATCGTCAGCATGATGACGGCGATGTCCGCAAGCTCGGGATCGCCCTTCAGCGCGGCGAGGACGGTCCATCCATCGAGGTCCGGCATTACGACGTCGAGCGTCATCGCGAGCGGATGCAGTTCCCGCGCGAGACGCAATCCTTCCCGCCCGCCGTCAGCCGTGACGACGGAGAAGCCTTCGCGCGTGAGGAAACGTTCGGTCACGCTGCGCGCGGTCGGATCGTCGTCCACGACGAGCACATCCGGGGAAGCCGCGGAAGTCGCCGGCGCATGCGTGGCAGCGGCCCGCGAAACGATCGGAACGGGCTGCACGGACTGCACCTCCACGGGCAGCCGCATGGTGAAGGTGGATCCGCGCCCGGCTTCGCTCACGACCGTAATGTCGCCGCCCATCATCTGGCACAGACGCCGGCTGATGGCAAGCCCAAGCCCGGTGCCTCCATACTTGCGCGTAGTGGTCGCATCCGCCTGAACGAACTCCTGGAAAAGGCGCCCCACCTGCTCCGGCGTCATGCCGATGCCGGTGTCCGCGACCGCCATTTCGACGTATTCGCCGGCGTGGTCTTTCACGCGGCGCAAGCCGATCGTGACGCGCCCGCGCTCCGTGAACTTGTTGGCGTTGCTCACGAGGTTGAGCAGCGCCTGACGTACCCGGATCTGATCGGCCCGTATGTTGCCGAGGTCGGCCGGGCAGTTCACGGCGAGCGCGTTCCCGGCCTTTTCGGCGAGTGGCCGGATCGTATTGACCACGTCCTCCACCAACGGCGCCACCGGGAACGACTCGAGATGCAGTTCCATCTTTCCCGCCTCGATCTTCGACAGATCGAGAATGTCGTTGATGAGCGCGAGCAGATGGCGTCCCGCACGGATCACGCGCTCGAGGGGCTCGATTTCATCGTCCCGCTTCAGATCCCGCGCGTCCTCCAACAACATTTCCGTCACGCCGATGATGGCGTTGAGCGGCGTGCGCAGTTCATGCGACATGTTGGCCAGGAACTGCGACTTGTGCTCGCTCGCGGCCGCCAGTTGTTCGCTTTTCTCCTCGATCTCCTGGAAGTAGCGCGCATTCTGGATGGCGAGCACCGATTGGCCCGCGAAGGTCTGCAGCAGTCTGACCACGGCTTCCGGGAATTCGGTGGGCGCCTTGCGGCGCACCACCAGCGCCCCGATCACGCGATCTTCCCGAAGCAGCGGCACGGCCAGCAGGGCGCGGAAGCCGGCGCGCTGGATGGCCTCGCGCGGCGCGTACTCCGTATCCCGCTCGACATCGGGTATCTGCACGACCGACTGGAGCGCCGCGGCACGCCCTACCGCGCCGTCGCCGACACGAAGCTGGGACTCGCGCAGACTTTCGACGGTGTCGTCGCTCAGGCCGTAGTTCGCCCGCGGCACGAAGAGACCGTCTGACTCATCGAATTCGTAGATG
>CAMPGR010000112.1 GCA_946885605.1 uncultured Pseudomonadota bacterium | reverse complement strand
CCACGCTGCGGGCCATCGACGCGGCGAAGCTCTTTGAACCCACCATCGCGTGCATCGAACTGCGTCGCGAGAATTATCTGCGCCGCTACATGCTCGATTTCATCCAGCGCATCGCGCCGCAGTGGAGCCGCGAAACGATCGCGCAGGCGCGACGCGCGGCGCCGCATTCGCGGATGGACGATTTGCGGTAACGCGAAACGAGCTATTTGGTTAGCGGGTCAGGCTATGTCGACCTTCAAGTTCCGGCAGGTCAACGTTTTTTCCTCAGATCCGCTGGGCGGCAATCCGCTCGCGGTCGTGCATCATGCCGAGGGTTTGAGCGATGAACGGATGGCGGCGCTCGCCCGCTGGACCAACCTCTCGGAGACGACGTTCCTCCTGCCGCCGACAGATTCGGCCGCGGACTATCACGTGCGCATTTTCACGCCATTTGGCGAGCTTTCTTTCGCGGGGCACCCGACGCTCGGCTCATGCCATTGCTGGATTGCTGCGGGCGGAAAGCCGCGCAAGCCGGGTGTCGTCGTGCAGCAGTGCGGCGTGGGCCTCGTCCGGGTGCGCTGTGATGGTCCACGACTCGAGTTCGCCGCGCCGCCGCTGCTACGCACCGGTCCGCTCGAGCCCGAGGTGTTGGCGAGGATCGTCAAAGCGCTCGGCCTGAAACCATCCGATATCGTCCAGCACCAATGGGTCGACAACGGCCCGGGCTGGTGCGCGGTGATGCTCGGTTCCGCGCGCCAGGTGCTTGCACTCAAGCCCGACTGGGCCGCGCTCGGCCCGTTCAAGCTCGGCGTGGTCGGCCCGCACGATGCCGGACACGACGCGGCGTTCGAAGTGCGCGCGTTCATCGGTAGCGGCGGATTCGAAGATCCTGTCACGGGCAGCCTCAATGCGAGCCTCGCGCAGTGGCTCGTCGGTGCAGGAATCGCCGAGCCCTCGTACATCGCGGCCCAAGGCACCGCGCTCGGGCGCGCCGGCCGCGTCCATCTGCGCAAGGACGGAGAGGAAGTCTGGGTCGGCGGCGACGTCGTGGGCGTCATTGATGGCGAGATCCATCTCTAGAGCGAGATGAGACTCTGGACCTTGCACCCCAAATATCTCGACCCTCAGGCGCGAAGAAGCGGACGAAGCTCGCGCACGTCTCTCATGCTCTCCAGGGCCCATACCGTATCGATCAACCGCTCGGTGCGCCGCTTGCCGAGCACTGGCGCAAAGAGATCACGGCATTTTGCCGCCACTTCATCCCGCGACATCGGGTTGGTTGCGCTGCCCCGCACCGCCTTGGTGTGATAACGGTAGCGCTCCCCGCTCTTAGTGGTGATCTCCACGATGGCCTGCGTGGTTTCCGCCCTGGAAAGCTCCGCGCTCCCCGCCAGTTCGACGCGTTTTCGCAGTTTCGCAACCGTGGGATCCCGCAGCCGGGCCGCATCGTGCGAGGATTTGAACGTAATCTCGCCGTCCACCAGCATCATCGCGGCGAGGTGCTGCACGTTGATGTCCGCCATCTTGCGCTGGTTCACGGTGCGCGCGCCCTGCTCGTCGATCGTCACCACGACGCGCTCCACGTCCTTCGCCTTGATGCCGTGCGCCGCGATCAGGTTCGACAGCGCGTCGAGCGGCGCCTGGATGGGATAGCCCACCGGCCAGCGCTTGATCGCGGTCTGCAGGATGTCGAATTCGCGACCGAGGCCACGAACGAGAAGCTCGGGCTCCGCCCAGCGTCCGTGGGCGTGGAAGAAGCCGCGGTCGCCCGAGAACACGTCCTCGACCCCGGTAAAGCGGCTCGCCACCATGGTGGCGGCGGTGACGCCGTTCCGCGCCGGCATGCCGCCGAAATCGAAGGCCTTCTCGATGTGCTCGGTGTCGCGCGCCCAGCACGAGAGACCCGACGCCTGCTGCGCGGTGTACGAGAGGAGGTAGCGCGCCTGGTCCGCGTTGATGCCGGCAAGCGCCCCTGCCGCAGCGGCCGCGCCGAATACGCCGCCGTAGCTGTGCGTCGAAAATCCGGCGCTGCGGAAGCTTTCCACCCCAAGCGCCTTGGAAATGCGCGCGCACACGTCGTAGCCCACCACGATGGCGCGCAGCAGCGCGGTGCCGCCGCGGCCCGCGCGTTCCGCCATGGCAAGCGCAGCAGGCACAACCGCACATCCCGGATGCACCAGCGCGATGTAATACGCATCGTCCGTCTCGTCCGCGTGCGCGAGCATGCCGTTCGCCA
Organism: uncultured Pseudomonadota bacterium; assembly: GCA_946885605.1. The sequence goes on along the minus strand of CAMPGR010000112.1, from coordinate 10,486 downwards.
GCGCCGCATTGACCGCCGTGGTGACGATGCGACTGCCAATGACGGTCGCCTCCCGCACGCCGCCCTGTGCCGCGATGTACTCGATCGCCCGGCGCCCGGGAAGGAGCGGCGAGCCCGAGACCATCGCGGCGAGCGTGTCGAGCAGGTGATGCTTCGCGCGTTCGGCGACCTTGGGCGGCAGTGGCCGACGCGCCGCCTGAGCGATGTGCGCGCTCAGCTTGCGCATGACGGCGGAAACGCCTGCAGCGCTCTGCTTCATCGAGGAGGATAAGTTACTTGATCGCGAGCGGATTCACCGGCGACCCTACCGCGCCGGTAATGGGGAGCGCGGGTGCCACGAACAGGAACTCGTAGCGCTTGTCCTTCGCGCAGTCTTTCGCAAGCTCGGTGAGATAGAAGATCTCGCCCACCGTAAGGCCCATGATCGGGATCGTGATCCAGTGCCACGGCTGGTTGGTGTCCTCGGTCTCGTTGGGCCGCACTTCAGCGCCCCACGTGTCGGTTGCCACGCCGGCGATCTCGCGCTTGTGCAGCCAGTTCACGGTCTCGAACGCGAAGCCCGGCGCGTCGCCGCCGGAATAGCCATCCCAGCTCTTGCTCGTGAGACAGCGCTCGATATGCCCGGTATGCACCAGCAGGTAGTCGCCGCGCTTCACCTTCACGCCCTGCTTCTCTTCCGTGTAGTCGAGGATCTCGTTCGTGATCGCGAACCCGTCGGGCAGCCACTTCTTGCCCGTGGCGCGCGCGACATCGAGCAACACGCCGCGCCCGACCATTTTCTCCCTGGTCTTCTCGATGCCGCCCTTCTGCGCGCCGGCGCTCGTGACGTTGCGGCAGTCGTAGCCGTTCCACATGTAGTCCTCGTACATGATGTGCCCGAGGCCGTCCCACTGGGTGCCGCACTGGAGCGGCATGATGATGATGTCGTCGGTGCCGCGAATCTTGCGATGGTCCAGCACGCCGGAATACGCGTCGGTGCCGGTGCGGGTCATCAAGTGTATGGGGTTGAAGCGCCCGAGCGCCGGATACTTGCTCTTCGCACCCTGCGGGCCGTGCTGGTCATAGTTAAGCGCGAGCGAAATCACCTTCCCTTTGCGCACGAGCTGCGCGGCGGCGACGATGTCCTCCGCAGTCGTGAAATTGAGCGTTCCGATCTCGTCGTCCTTGCCCCATCGGCCCCAGTTCTTGCAGCGCTCGGCGGCCTTGCGCACGTCCTTGCGTGTCAGCTTGCGATTCTTCTTTTCGCGGGTGTCGACGGTTTTGAGTGCACGTGCCATGCGAAAACATCCTCTTGTTTGTGGTTGTCGAAAGGGTTGCAATGATAGCTTACTTCGCAGTGATTCCCGCATCGGCGATGAGCTTGCCCCACTTCTCGAATTCCGATTTCATGTACTTGCCAAGCTGCTCGGGCGTCGAAGGGGCCGCCTCGACGCCGTGCGCGATGAGCCGCCGCTTGATCTCGGCGTCGTTGAGGATCGTCACGAGCTCGCGGTTCAACCGCGCGATCACCGCCTTCGGCGTCTTCTCGGGCGCGACCATCGCGTACCAGTTGTTCACCTCGTAGCCCGGGATTCCCGCCTCCGCCACCGTAGGCAGCTCGGGGATGATTGCGGAACGCTTGAGCGTCGTTACGGCGAGCCCGCGGATTCGTCCGGACTTGATGTGCGGAATCGCCGACGAAGGCGAGGCGAAGATCATGTTGATCCGGCCGCCGACGAGATCCAGCATCGCCGGGCCGCCGCCTTTGTACGGCACGTGCGTCAGCTCGACCTGCGCCATGCGCTTGAAGAGCTCGCCGGCGAGGTGACCGGCGTTCCCGGCGCCCGATGAACCATACGTCATGCCCGGCTGCTTCTTCGCGAGCACCACGAGTTCCTTGATGGTCTTGGCCGGTACGCTGGGATGCACCACGACCACGTTGGCCGCGTCCACCATGTGCGTCACCGGCGCGAGATCTTTGAGCGGGTGGTAGCCGACGTTCTTGTAGAGGCTGTAGTTGACCGCGAGGTTGCCGATGGCGCCGAGGTTGAGCGTGTAGCCGTCGGGCGTCGCGTCCTTGAGCATCTGCGCAGCGAGCGTGCCCGCGGCGCCCGGACGGTTGTCGATCACGATCGGCTGACCGAGCGCAGCGGAGAAGCGGTCGGATATGACGCGAGCCGTCTGGTCCAAGCCCCCGCCCGGCGCCGAGCCGATCAGGATACGGATCGGCTTGGAAGGAAACGCGCCGGACTGCGCGTGCAACGGACTCGCCGCGCCGAGCGCGATCCCTGCCATCGATGCTGCAATCGCATGCCGTAAAGTCATGTGTCACCTCCTCGCTTGGTTTCTGCGTTCGTGTCGAGTCAGTCGAAACACGAACGGCTCTTATGGCTCAACTAATCGGCGCGCGCGCCGGACTCCTTCACGACCTTGCCCCACTTCGCGACTTCCTTCTTGACGTAGTCGGCGAACTGCTGCGGATTGTTCGGCGTGTATTCGAACGCGAGCACCGCCAGCCGCTCCTTGACGTCGGGGAGCTTGAGCACCGCGTCCATATCGGCGTTGAGCTTCTCCACGATGGCGCGCGGCGTGCCCGCCGGCGCGAAGGCGGCGATCCACGTGTAGTCCTCGTAACCCGGAAAGCCGGACTCGACCACCGTCGGCACATCCGGCAAGGCAGGCGCCCGCTTGAGGCTCGTGACGGCGATCGCGTAGAGCTTTCCCGCCTTGACGGGCGCGACCAAGGGCGGCATCGCGCCGCAGCCGAGCTGGAGTTGGCCGCCCAGCACCGCGCTCATCGCCGGTGCGGCGCCGTTATACGGCACGTGCGTCAGGTCGAGCTTGTTCATGCTCTTGAGCAGCAGCTCCACCGTGAGATGCGGTGTTGTCCCGATGCCCGGCGATGCGTAAGTCAGCGGCTTTGCCTTCCCCGCCGCGATCAATTCCTTCAGGGTGCGCACCCGGAACGAGGGATGCACGTAGAGCATGTTGGGACTTGCGCCGGCGTTGATGATCGGCACGAAGCTCTTGACGGGGTCGTAACCCGCGCTGCGATAGAGGCTCGGATTCACGACGTAGGCGCTGCTGTGCACGAGGATCGAATAGCCATCGGGATTGGAGCGCATGACGAGGCCGGTGCCGATGTTGCCGCTTGCACCGCCACGATTGTCGATCACGACGTTTTGTCCCCAGCGCTCCGAGAGCTTCTGCCCGACGAGACGCGCCATGATGTCGGTCGGGCCCGCGGCGGCGTACGGGACGAGAAACCGGACTGGCCGCGACGGATAGTCCTTCGCGCTCGACTTGTTTTGCGCAGCCACTTCGCCCGCGTAACCAAGCGCGACGACTGCCGCAGCCACGACTTGCAGGATCGTTTTCACACCTCCTCCTTTCGTGCGCCTCACGTTTTACATGGGCGCGTCTTTTCGATGCAATGTTTCGGCTTCTATCCGGGGAGCGGCAGCGTCACCGGCTTACCGCCCGCAAGCGAATGCTCGATCGCGAGCGTCGCTTCGAGATTCGCGCGTGCTTCGCGCGGTGTCGCCAGCACGCACGGTTTTCCCATCGCGAGATGATCGAGCCACGCACGAGTCTCGTTCGCGATCGGGCCCCACAATTCGCCGAGCGCCCAGTCGCCGGGCGTGCCGCTTTGCAGGAACACCATGTTCACCGTGTGATCGGGCAGGTAGACGTGCGGGATGCCCTTCTCGGTGTACATCAGCTGATCCGTATGATCGTCGTCGAGGATCATCACGCCCTCGGTGCCGAGAAGCTCCACGCGCGCGGCGTGTCCGAGCGCCGGGTATTTCTCCGGCAGCGCATAGCTGATCCCGAGATTCACCACCGTCCCATCGGCATAGGTGAATACCGCCCAGTTGACGTCGTCCGCGTCGTAGCCGGCGGCTTTCAGCACGCCTTTTTGGCCGCGCGCATAGATCTCGACGATCGGCGTGCCGCCGAGGAGCCAGTTCATGAGATCGACGTAATAAGTGAGCGCATCCACAACCGGCGTCGCGTGCCGGTCGCGCTTGAGCACCGCGAGACCCTGCGAGCGCGAGTTGTAGACCCGCGCGGCGGCGCCCACCACTTTGCCGAGCCGGCCCTGGACGATCTGCTCCTTCGCGATGAGATAGCGTTCCTTGTAGCGCCGGCTGTAGCCGACGCGCACGTTGGCGCCGCTCCTTTCGATGGCCGCCACCATGGCGTCGGCATCGGCGAGCGTGAGCGCGATCGGCTTTTCCACGAGCACCGGCTTGCCGAGCGCAACCGCCTGAAGCACCGCGTCCATGTGCTCGCCTTCGCTGGTGGAGACCACGACGGCGTTCACCTCGGGGCGCGCAATGGCCTCGCGGTTGTCTCCCGAGTGAAATTGCGCGCCGACCTTCCCCGCCAGCTCGCGCGCCTTGGCAGGCTCGCGATCCGAAACGGCAAGGTAATGCACCGCCGGGTGCTGTATCGCGAGCCTTGCGCGCAGCGTGCCGATCCGTCCCGACCCGACGATTGCGAGCCCAAGCGTCTTACGTTCGATGATGCACCTCCTCTCTCTTATCCCCTGGCGGGCGTGGCGGCGAGATCCACGGCGCGCGCCCTGAGGGTCGCGTCCGCACGCATGAGCTGTTTCGCGACCTTGTGCGTGGGCGTGTGCGGGAGCTCGTCCACCACCGCAACGAAGCGCGGCACTTTCATGGCGGCGAGCCGCTCGCGACACCACTGCGCGATGTCTTCGGCGTTGACTTGCTGCCCCGGCTTCGGCACGACGGCGACGAGGATTTCGTCTTCGCCCAGTTCCGACGGCACGGCGATCGCCGCCGCCTCGTGCACGGCGGGATGCGCGCCCACCACGCGATCGAGCTCCGCCCCGGCGATGTTCTCGCCCCGGCGGCGGATGATGTCCTTCTTGCGCGAAACGAAGTAGAAGTAGCCGTCCGCATCCCGCCGGACGAGATCGCCCGTGAGAAACCAGCCATCGCGAAATGCAGACCGCGTCTGCTCCAGGTCTCGAAAATAGCCCTGCATGATGATAGGCGTCCTGACGATGAGCTCCCCCATCTCGCCGTCCGGCACATCGCGACCTTCGTCATCCACGACGCGGCATTGCGCCCAGGGACGCGACGGGTCGGGATGCCGTCCGACCGGTCCCATGCTGCCCGGCTTTTGCGCCCCCTCGAACGGGTTGCACGTGACGCCGGGTATTTCCGTCATGCCGTAGCCGCCGATCAGGTTCGGAATCGCGAACTCCTCGCGAAACGTCTGCGCGACGCCCTCGCGCACGCCGTAAACCGTTCGAATGCGATGCTCGCGCCGGAACTCGCTCCGCGGCCGGTTCTTGAGTATGGTCCCGATCGCCTCGATGATGTTCACTTCTGTCGCGCCCGCATCGACCGCCATCTGCCAGAACGTCGAGGCGGAGAATCGCGGCACGATGACCATGCTCGCGCCCGCCGCCAGCGTGCCCGCCACAGAATAAAAAAGCGCGTTGATGTGAAAAAGCGGCAGCACGATCATCACGCGATCGTCGTGCTGCAGGTACACGCGCTGGACGAAGGCTTCGCCGCCGGTCACGAAGCTGCGCTGGCTGTGCATCGCGCCCTTCGGAAACCCGGTCGTGCCGGACGTATAGACGATGAGACAGGTCGCATCGGCGCTGACATCACCCGGCAGGGGGACGTTCGGGGCGTTATCGAGGAGCTCACGGAGCAGCGGGACGCTGCCGTCCTCACCGTCCAGGCGCATGAACCACGGATCGGTCTTGAGCCCCGCGCATGCTTTCCTGGCGACGTCGAGCGCATTCCCACTCGCGACCACGCCGCTCACTTCGGCGTGGTGCAACACGTAGCGTGCTTCCTCGACGCCGAACTCCGGATTGACAGGCACCATGATGGCGCCGATCCGCGCGAGCGCGAAGAGCAGGAGCACGTGCCCATCGCTGTTCGTGCCCATGACGCCGACCCGGTCGCCTTGCGCGACTCCCCGGGCGAGGAGCAGTCCGGCGGCTTTCTCCGCGGCTTCGCCGAACGTCCGCCAGCTCCACGTTGTGCTTTCGAATAGCGTGAAGCGGCGATCCGGCTCAGTTCGAGCGCGGCTTTGAAAGGCGCCCCACAACGTGTAGTCGTGCGCGGGATAGCGCTGGAGAATTTCGAGCGGGGTCTTCATGGCGCAGGTGCGAAGCGTATCATGTTTCGCATTTCGAACCGAACGCCGCCGAGGGAGAGAGAGCGACATCGTGAAACTCGACGAGCCCGCGATCTGCGGGCGGCTGAGCGCGTTCATCTGTGACGCCTCGCGTGCCGGCGAAGTCCGCATCTTGAAGCTCGAGCGCATGAGCGGCGGCGCCGTGCAGGAGAACTGGGCGCTCGATGTCGAAGTGGACGGGCGGCTCGCGCACTGGGTGCTGCGCACGGATGCGGCCGCCACGGTGCGAGAGAGCTTGAGCCGCGCACAGGAATTTGCGGTGCTCGAGGCGATGCAGGCGGCGCACGTGCTCGCCCCACGTCCGCTCTTTTTGTGTGCCGATCCTGCAATCACCGGCCGGTCGTTCTTCGTCATGGAGCGCCTGCCCGGTGTGGCTGCCGGCCACCGCGTCACGCGCGAGGGCTCGCTCGTTCCCGATCCCGCGCGCCTTACACGCCAGCTCGCTGCAAACCTCGCCCGGCTCCACCGCATCGCGCCGCCGCAGCCGGAGCTTGCGTTTCTGCCGACGATGCACGCGCGGGACAACATCGCGCACTATCGCCGCTATCTCGATACGCATTCGGAGGGGCATCCGGTGCTCGAGTGGGGGCTGCGCTGGTGCGAGCGCAACGCGCCGTCACGTGAAGAGACGACATTCATCCATCGCGACTATCGGACCGGGAACTACCTCGTCCATGAAGGCCGGCTCGCCGGCGTGCTCGATTGGGAATTCCCCGCCTTCGGCAACCCGCTCGAAGACATCGGCTGGCTTTGCGCGCGATGCTGGCGTTTCGCGCGGCCGGATCTCGTCGTAGGCGGTATTGCGGCGATGGAGGATTTCCTCCCGGAATACGAGCGCGAGTCGGGACGTACGGTCACGGCGAAGGGTCTCGTCTACTGGCAAGTCATGGCACACCTGCGCTGGGCGGTGATCGCGCTGCAGCAGACGGCGCGCCATCTGTCCGGAATCGAGCCTTCGCTCGAGCTTGCGCTCACCGGTCATATACTGGGCGACCTGGAACTCGAGATTCTCAATTTGACGGGCGGGACATGAACAATCGACCCCATGCCGACGAACTGCTCCACATCGCACGGGAGACATTCGTCGCGCAAATCATTCCGGCGCTGCCGGAAAATCTGCGTTACACCGCCCTCATGGTCGCAAACGCGATGGCCATCGCGCGGCGGGAAATGGAAGCGGGCGATGCGCCCGCCCGGGCCGAGTTCAAGCGCCTCTGCACGCTGTTGTCCGAATCACACCACGACCCGAGCGCCGCGGAGCTTCACACAGCGATCGCCGACTGCAACCGTCGTCTCGCCCGCGAGATCCGCGCCGGACGCTACGATTCGGATAACGCCGCGCTGCTCGAGCACCTGCGCAGGACGACCGAAGAGAAGCTCGCCGTTTCCAATCCGAAAGCATTGAAGCCGACATGAGTGTAGGCGCATCCTTCGAGCCACTCACCCCCACCGCATTCCTGCTGCGTTCGGGAAAGGTCTACGCCGACCGTGTCGCGGTCATCGACGACGAGCGCCGTTTCACCTACGCGGAGTTTCTCGACCGATGCCTGTGCCTCGCCGGCGCGCTGCGCCGAATGGGCGTGCCGGAGGGCGGCCGCATCGCCGTGCTCGCCCCCAATACGCACGTGCTGCTCGAATCGCATTACGGCGTGCCCTTTGCCGGCGCCGTCCTCGTTGCGCTCAATGTGCGCCTCACCGCGGCGGATCTCGCTTTCATCGTCTCGCACAGCGGCGCGCAGGTGCTCATCTACGATCACGAATACGAGCAGGCCGCAAGGGCGATTGCGGGCGCGGCGGGAGAAGAGCTGCGGCTGGTGCGCGCCGGACGGCCGGATGACCAGTACGAACGCCTGCTTGCGAACGCCGATCCGTATCACTGCGAGCCGCGCGACGAGCGCGGCATGATCTCGATCAACTATACGAGCGGCACAACCGGCAGGGCCAAGGGCGTCATGTACCATCATCGCGGCGCCTATCTGCAGGCGCTCGCGATGGCGTTCGAAATGCGGCTCGAGTGCGAAAGCACGTACCTATGGACGCTGCCGATGTTTCATTGCAATGGCTGGTGTTTCACCTGGGGCGTTACGGCGGCGGGTGCAACGCATCTATGCCTGCGCCGCATGGACGCGGAAAAGATATGGCTGCATTTACGTGAATCGAACGTCACGCATTTTTGCGGTGCGCCGACCGTGCTCGTCATGCTGGCATGGCACATCGGCGCTTCGCGGCTGGAGCGCACGGTCCGCGTCGCCACCGGTGGCGCACCGCCGACGCCGGCCATCCTCGAGCGCATGGCCGAACTCGGCATGGAGGTCACGCATCTCTACGGGCTCACCGAGACCTTCGGCCCCGCCGTGGTCTGCGCGTGGCGCGGCGAATGGCAGGCGCTTCCGGTGGCCGAACAAGCGCGGATCAAGGCGCGGCAGGGCGTGGGCAACGTGATCTCGCAGCGGTTGCGCGTGGTCGATACGCGGGGAATCGACGTGCCGGCGGACGGGACGACGCTCGGAGAGATCGCGCTGCGTGGCAATAACGTGATGCTCGGCTACTACCACGACGAAATTGCGACCCGCAAGGCGATCCCCGATGGATGGTTTCGCACAGGCGACCTGGGCGTTATGCATGCCGACGGCTACGTCGAAATCAAGGACCGCGCGAAAGACATCATCATTTCGGGCGGCGAGAATATCGCTTCCATCGAGGTCGAGCGCGTGCTGTGCAATCACGCTGCCGTCATGGAGGCGGCGGTCGTTGCCGCACCGGATCCCAGGTGGGGCGAGGTGCCGATCGCGTTCGTCGCGCTCAAGAGCGGTACCGCGGTGAGCGAAGATGATCTCGTCGCCTATGCGCGGGAGCACCTCGCTCATTTCAAGGCGCCGAAGCGCGTGGTATTCGGCGAGCTTCCCAAGAACGCGACCGGCAAGATACAGAAGTTCGTGCTGCGCGAGCGCGCAAAGTCAGTCGAATGACCAACCGTCATTCCGGACTCGATCCGGAATCCAGTCGAACCTCTGGATCCCGGCTTAAGCCGGCAAGACGATTTAGGCCCGCTCCCGGGAAAAAGCTTTACGTTCTGCCGACGACTACGAGAACGATCTGTTTTGGAGGTGTTTAGTGGATTTCACGCTGCCCGCCGAGGTGGATGGCTATCGCAAGCGCTACCGCGAGTTCGTTGCCGAGCATCTGCTGCCGCTCGAGCGCGACCCGAACGCATACGACGAGCACGAGAACATCCGGCTCGATCTATTGGAAGAAATGCGCGGAAAGGCGAAAGCCGCAGGGCTGTGGGCGCCGCAAATGCCGACCGCGCGCGGCGGACTGGGATTCAACGTCGTCGCGATGGCCGCCTGCTACGAGGAAATGAACTACTCGATCTTCGGGCCGGTGACGTTCAACTGCGCGGCGCCGGACGACGGCAACATGATCGTGCTGAACAAAATCGGCACCGAAGAGCAGAAGGCGCGCTGGCTGCAGCCCATCATCGACGGAAAAGTGCGCTCCTCGATCGTGATGACCGAGCCCGCGCCCGGTGCCGGCTCGGATCCGGGAATGATGCGAACCACTGCAACGAAGAAGGGCGGCAAGTGGGTGATCCACGGCCGCAAGTGGTTCATCACCGGCGCCGGCGTCGCACAGCACTTCATCCTCATCGCAAAAACCTCCGATGACCCGCGCAAGGGCCTCACGGCGTTTCTCTTCGATCGGGATCAACCGGGATGGCGCATCGTGCGGCGCATTCCGATCATGGGGCCGGAAGAGCACGGCGGCCACTGCGAGCTGGAGTTCGACGGACTGGAGATTCCCGACGAGAACCGGCTCATGAATGTCGGAGACGGACTCAAGGTGACGCAGATCCGGCTCGGCACCGCGCGCCTGACCCATTGCATGCGCTGGCTGGGGCTCGCTCGGCGCTCGATGGAGATCGCCGCCGATTACGTCAAGGAACGCGAATCGCAGGGAAGAAAGCTTGCGGAGCGCGAAAGCGTGCAGTGGCTGCTGGGGGAAGCCGCGATGCAGATCGAGATCGGGCGGCTCCTCGTCATGCGCGCCGCCGCCAGGCTCGACCGGGGCAAATTCGCACGCAAGGAAATCTCCATGGCGAAGATCGCGGTCGCGGACGTCCTGCATAAAGCCGTCGATACGGCGATACAGCTCAACGGCGCGCGCGGCTATTCGAAGGGTACGGTGCTCGAGTGGATCTACCGCTACGCGCGGCAGGCGCGGCTCGTCGACGGGGCGTCGGAGGTGCACCGCATGGTGCTCGCGCGCTTCTACATGGATGAGCGCAGCGACTTCTGGTCGTGGGGTTGAGCCA
>CAMPGR010000111.1 GCA_946885605.1 uncultured Pseudomonadota bacterium | reverse complement strand
CCTTGAAGGGGAGGGAACTGTTTTGCTGACGCTTCCCCGCTGCGGGACCGACGAAACTGCTTTGCTGACGCTTCTCCCCTCCGGTGCCGAGGAAAGGTTTGTCCTGCGGGGCGAGAGGCAATTCGAGCAACGAACGCCAACCGAAGTGATGCTCCTTCCCGCCCAGGGGAAAGGTTGGGATGGGGGTGAGGGACTGTGTTCTCATTTTTTCTCGGTCGCGAGAAACTGGCGCGTGAGATCGAGCACGCGCTCGACGTCTTCCATGTTGTTGTAGACGTGCAGCGAGAAGCGCAGCGTCCCGCGCCGGATCGAGAGCTTGACCCGGTTTGCGGTAAGGTGCTCGTAGAGCCGGTTGTAACGCTCGCTGCCGGTCGCATAGTGATCGGCGCTCAGCTCGCCCACCGTCACGATATTTGCGAGGTGCGGGCCGGGCGCGCCGCCTGACACCGACAGTCCCAGCTCCAGAAAACCGCGCGCAAGCGCGCGGGTGAGACCGCTCACATGGCGCTCGATATTGGCCGTGCCCCACTCGAGCAGCTGCCGCATCGACGCATCCACCGCGGCGCACGCGGCATAGTTGTAATTGCCGAGGTCGAAGCGGCGCGCGGCAGGCGCATACTTGAAAGAGAGATCGCCCAAGGTCGCTTCGTGCGCATCGCCGAGATCGACGCCGAAGCGCGCAAGATATGCGGGCTTCAACCGCTCCGCCCACTCGCGCCGGCAGTAGAAGAAACCCATGCCGTAGAGCGCGAGCAGTCCCTTCTGTGTCGATACGGCGAGCGCATCGATGTGCGAACGCGCGACATCGGTATCGATGATGCCGGCCGACTGGGCGGCATCGACGAGCAGCAGCACGCCGCGTTCGCGGCAGGCGCGGCCGAGCGTATCGACGTCGGTGCGAAATCCCGGCGCAAAGGTGACCGTGGATACGGTGACGACGCGCGTGCCGGAGTCCATGCAAGCGATGATGTCCTCGACCGGTATGTGGCCCTCGCGCGGCGCGACGGTTCGCACTTCGAGCCCGTAGCGCTGCATGTTGAGCCACGGGTAGACGTTGTTCGGATGCTCGAGCTCGGGGCAGAGGATCACGTTGTCGCCACGCTTCCAGTCAAACGCGGTGGCGACCATGTTGAGACCTTCGGAGATGTTCTTGGTGAGCGCGATCTCCTCGGGATGGGCGTGTATGAGCTGCGCAAAACGCGCACGGGTCGCTTCGACCAGATCGAAGAACTTCACCTTGTCCCCGCCGTTCATCATGCGCTCGTCGAGATGCGCATCGAGCGCGGCGCGCGCCTCGCGCGACAGGACCCCGCGTCCCGCGACATCCATGTACGTCCAGCGCTCCAGCGCCGGAAAATGCGCACGCGCAGCCGTTACTGCATCGAGTTCCACAGGTCGGTTCATGGCGTCTCCTTCCAGCCGTAAGCTCTTTGCGCTTCGTCGACGGTGATCCGCTCCTCGCGCACATCGCGGCGGATCGCTTCAGGATCGCGCTTTTCAGGGCGTCCGTAGCCGCCGCCCGCCGGCGTGGCGATACGCAGCACGCTACCGCGCGGCAGCCGCACATCCGCCGCCGCGGACGGCAAACTCCGTTCCTGCGGCGTCCCGGGATCCAGGATGAATGCGCCGAGGGCGCCTGCTTCGCCACTCGCCATGCCTTGCGCGGCAACATGCTGTCGTTCCGACGAGAGGCTCACCACGATGTCGTCCGCGAGCACCCGATAATCGCGCACCACGCCGGCGCCGCCGCGGAACCGTCCCGGCCCGGAAGAGTTTTCCCACAATGCGTAGCGTTCGACGCGGAAAGGATATGCGTGCTCCAGCGCTTCCACGGGGAGATTCGATGAGCCCGAGGCGTGAACCCGCACGCCATCCACGCCATCGCGGTTCGCGCGGGCCCCGTAGCCGCCTGCGAGTGTCTCATAGTTGACGAAATAATTGCCGGTGCGCGGATCGGTGCCCGACAACACGTAGAGATGATGCGGCCCGCTGCCGGCGAGCGCCTTGTCCGGCAACGCCTGAGAGAGCGCGCGCGCAACGACGTCGCCCAGCACGCTTGCGGAAATCGAGCGGCAGCCGATCGCTGCAGGGGGTACCGGGCCCACCACGCTCCCCGGCGGCGCGCTGATCTCGAGCGTGCGGTAATAGCCGGCATTGGCCGGCACTTCGGGGTCGAGCATGCTTTTGGCGACCGTATACACCGTGGCGAGCAGCGCACGGTAAGGAATATTGCGTGCGCTTTCGAGCTGCGGATCCGAGCCGCTGAAATCGAACTCGAGCCGGCCCTTGGCGACCGTCAGCGCGAGCCGAATCCGGCACACTTCGCCCTCCGCGTTTCCGTCGAGGAAATCCTCGGCGACGTAGCGCCCCCGGGGCAGCCTGTCGATCGCCGCGCGGAAGCGCTTCTCCGTGAAGTCGAGGTAAGCGGCGATCGCGCTCTCGGTCTCCTTCACGCCGTAGCGCTCGAAAAGCTGCAGCAGGCTGCGCGCGCCGACGGTATTCGCCGCGAATTGTGCCTGGAGGTCGCCCACGCGCTCGTCGGGCGTGCGCGAATTGAGGAGGATTATGTCGAACACATCGCGGTTCAACTGCCCGGCGCGCATGATGCGCACCGGTGGAATGCGCACGCCTTCCTGGTAGATCGATTTGCAGACCGCCGCCTCGGAGCCCGGCACCATCCCGCCGACATCGGCGTGATGCGCGATGTTGGCCACAAAAGCGACGATGCGCTTCCCGATAAAGACGGGCGCAATGACGGTGATATCCGGGAGATGGGTGCCACCGCCGTTGTACGGATCGTTCGCGACGAACATGTCGCCCGCAACGATATCCTTCAGCGGGAAACGCTTCAGTATCTCGTCCACAGCGCCGACCATCGAGCCGAGGTGTATCGGCACGCGCTGGGCGAGCGCGACCACTTCGCCTTTCGCGTCGAATATGGCAGTCGAACAGTCCGCGCGCTCCTTGATGTTGGGCGAGAACGCGGTGCGCGTGAGCGTCGCTCCCATTTCCTCCGCCGTGGCGAGGAGAAAACGCGCTATCACTTCGGCCCTGATCGGGTCGACCGCCTTCACCCCCGCCCTTCTCCCGCTCAAATCGCCTTTGCCCATTGCCGCTCCCGCTTCTGCGCCACCGGCGCGAGTTCCATGTGCAGATACCCCGTCCTGTCGTTCCTCACGACCGCGCCCGGCGGGACAACGGTCGTCGTGTCCATCTGCTCGACGATCGCGGGCCCGCTGATGCGGCCGCCCGAGGGCAGGCGGTCGCGGTCGTAAACCGGTGTGGCCGTAAAGCCGGTATCCGGAAACCAGGCCTGGCGCTTCTCGACCAGCGCCTGCCTCAAATCGCCGCGCAGCGCTTTCACGCGCTCCTGCGGCGGCCCTTCGCGCGCCGCTGTCACGACGAGGCGGAGGTTGACGATCTCAACCGGCTGGCCGCGCATGTCGTAGCCGTAGTAATCCTTGTGCCGGTGGTGGAAGGACTCGACGAGCCGCGCGAGCGTAGCGGCTTCGAGCCGCTCGTTTTTCAATTCCATGATGAGCTCGAAGTTCTGTCCGAAGTAGCGCAGATCCGCGAACCACTGAAAGCGCGCCTGCCGCTCGCCTTCGCCCTTGATCCATGCGGCGCCGCGCTTCTTGAGCGTCGCGAGCCCGCGGTTCAGCACCTTGAGGCTCGACGCTTCGGCCCGCGCGAGGCTCGTCAGGCTGAAGTCCCCGCGCACATCGGCGTGGATCAGCCCGATCGCCGAAAGGAGGCCGGGCCGCGGCGGCACGAGCACTTTGCGCATGCCCATGTTGCGCGCAACCTCGGCCGCGTGCAGCGGTCCCGCGCCCCCGAATGCGACAAGGGTAAAGTCGCGCGGGTCTTCGCCCTGCTCCACCGAGATCACCCGCACCGCGCCCATCATGTTGACGTTGATGATCTCGATCACGCCCGCCGCGGCTTTGACCGCATCGATACCGACTTGACGCGCCAGATCATCGATCACCGCCCGCGCCTTCTCGGGATAAACGGCCATGCGCCCGCCGAGCAGCGTGCGCGGATTGAGGCGACCGAGCACGACGTTGGCATCGGTGACCGTCGCGCGCGTGCCGCCACGGCCATAAGCCGCAGGTCCGGGTTCCGAGCCGGCGCTCTGGGGTCCGACCTTGAGCAGTCCACCGGCGTCCACCCACGCGATGCTGCCGCCGCCGGCACCTATCGTATGAATGTCGAGGGTGCGCGTGCGCACGGGAAAGCCGCCCATCTGGCGCTCGCTTTTCTTGGCGGGCTCGCCGTCGCGGATCAAGCACACGTCGGTGCTCGTGCCGCCCATGTCGAACGTGATGAGGTTGGGGAGGCCGAGCTGGCTCCCAAGGCCCACGCTGCCGATCACGCCGCCCGCGGGGCCGGAAAAGAACGTATTGACCGGCAGCTTCCGCACCGCGCCCGGCGTAACCGCACCCCCGTTCGACTGCATGACGCGCGGCATGGCCGGAATGCCAAGCGCGTGCACCCCGCGCTCGAAGCGCTCGAGATACCGGTCCATGATCGGCATGAGGCTCGCGTTTACAGTCGCGGTGGCGAAACGCTCGAACTCGCGAAACTCCGCCAGCACTTCGCTGGAAGCGCAGAGGTATGCCTGAGGCCACAGTTCCCGCACGAGCTGCTTCGCCCGCTCCTCATGCTCAGGGTTGGCGTAGGCATGCATGAAGCAGATCGCGACCGCCTCCACCTTCTTCTCCTTGAGGACTTCCACTGCTCGGCGCACATCGTCCTCGGCAAGCGGCACGACTTCCGAGCCATCGTGCGCAATGCGGCCGCCGATTTCGATGCGGCAATCGCGCGCGGCGGGCGGCATCGGCTTCGGGATGTCGAGATTGAAGTAGTGCGGGCGGCGCTGGCGCGCGAGCTCGAGCACGTCGCGAAAGCCGGCGGTCGTGATGACGCCGGTCGGCGCCCACTTGCCCTCGAGCACCGCGTTGGTGGCAAGCGTCGTGCCGAGCACGAGAAATGAGACCTCTGCGCGGGAGAGCCCGTTGCGGTCCAGGAGCTCGCCCACGCCCTCCAGTATCCCGCGCGCCGGGTCGCCGGTCGTCGTCGGCACCTTGTGGTAATGACAGCGACCGCGATCGAGATCCACCGCGACGAGGTCGGTGAACGTTCCTCCGGTATCGGTGCCGACGCAAACGCCGTTCATGCGCTCATCCTTGCAGGGAAAACGCGATACTAATGCATGCCGTTTCGATCGAACAAATCGCCGCCGCCGGCTAGGCAGGCGCTGTACGAAAAAAAGGCGGCCACGCGAGCCGCCTTTCTCGTTGCGATCATCACGCGGCGCGTGGCCGCGCGCCGGAGGAATTACGCCGGTGTATCGCTTTTCTTCTTGGTCTTCTTGGCCTGCGATTTCTTGCCGCTCTTCTTCGTCGATTTCTTCGCCTTCTTGGTGGCTTTCGGCTTGTCGGCCTTGGACTGATCGGCTTGCGCCGCCGGGGACGCGGGCTCGGCCGGTGCAGCAGGTGTTGCTTGCGCCGCGGCGGTGGCGGAAACCGCGGCGAAGGCAACCGCGATCAGCGTGGACAGCAATTTACTCATGTATCTCTCCCTAAGTTGGATCGGCTTATCCGGCGCATCCGGATAGCGTCACAACGCGGGAGCAGCGATTCGGTTGACGGGTTCGTGCGGTGCAGGGCGCTGTCACGTTCGCACGTAACGGCGCAGCACCACTCTCAGCCGCTCCGAAGTGTACGGCCGCAGTTTCAGCGTCCACGGCGTAACGGCCGCCTCCTCCCAGCGTTTGGAAGCGCAGACGTCTGGCGCAGTGAGGTGATAGGTCGCGATATAACGATGCGTGCCGCCGTTCGTGCGGAAGCGCCGTGCGAGCAAGCACCCCGGAACCTGGGCGAGGCGCGGCACGTGCTCGGTGTCGTACCACTCGTTGAACTCGGCTTCCGCCTCCGGCTTCACATTCATCGCGAAGAGCAGCATACCGCCTGCCTCGACGGGCGCCGCTTTCCCGCCGGGAAGAATCTGCTCCGCCTCGAAGCGGCAGATGCGCTGGCATTTTCCGGCCACGCGCTTCGACCACGGCGAGAGGTTCGCGCCGGCGATCGCCTTGTACGCTGCGCTTTGCAACACCTCGAGCGACGCGAGATCGTAAGTTGCGATCGAAACGGCGGGATCCTCGGCGCCGATCCAGCGCTCGGCGTTGATGAACCCCGCAACGCGCTGGCGCTCGGGGATATGCTCGGTGTCGTACCAGTCGTTGAATTCGTCCTCCACGACTCCGGCGAAGTTGAAGCCGGCGACGAGGAGTCCCAGGCGTGCGCTCATGCGCGCCACCGCGTGCTCATCGAGGGTGAATTGCGGTGCATCAATCCACTCTCACGCCGGCCGCTTTCACCACCGGTGCCCACTTGGCGATTTCGGCGTGGATGTGCGCCGCGAATTTGTCGGGCGGGCCGCCGACAGGCTCGTAGCCGTTGTCCAGCATGCGCTTCTTGATCTCCGGGTCGGCGATGATGCGGTTGAAGTCGTCGTTCAGGCGCTTGACGATGGGCGCCGGCACACCCGCCGGGGCGAGCATCCCGTTCCACGAAGTCGCGGAGTAGCCCGGCACGCCGGCTTCCTGCATCGTTGGCAGATCCGGCATCCCGAGCGCCCGCTTTTCGCCCGTCACGGCAAGCGCCCGCACCTTGCCCGATTTCACGAACCCGACGATAGACGCCGGCTCGCCGAGGATCATTGTGATCTCCCCCGACAGCAGCGCCACCGCCGCGGGGCCACCGCCTTTGTACGGCACGTGTACCACATCGATCTTTGCCATGTTGGCGAAGAGCGCGCCCGTCAGGTGATTGAACGCGCCGTTTCCGCTCGAGCCGTAGGTCAGCTGGCCCGGGCGTTTCTTGGCGAGCCCGACGAGCTCCTTGACGTTCTTGACCGGCAGCGACGGATGCACGACCAGCACC
This sequence comes from uncultured Pseudomonadota bacterium, assembly GCA_946885605.1. Next base: position 6,016 of record CAMPGR010000111.1, on the reverse strand, counting down.
TGCGGCACCGACGCGAGCCAGATGATCGGCGCAAAGTCGCTCTCCTTGAAGGGCAGCCGCGTATAGATGCTGGGATTGATCGCGTGCGTGCCGGAATAGGCGAAGACGATGGTGTAACCGTCGGGCGGGGACTTCGCCGCCATCTCGGCTCCGATGTTGCCCGCCGCGCCGCCGCGATTGTCGATGATGATCTGCTGCTTGAGCGCCTCGGATAACTTGGGGCTCAGCATCCGCGAAAGCACGTCTGCGCCGCCGCCCGGGGGCCACGGCACGATCCAGCGGACCGGCTTGCTGGGATACGTGCTCTGCGCATACACCGGAGCAGCCACGGCTACGCTTAACATAGCCGCGGCCAATGCAGCCCCTGCGATTCGAGATTTCATCAGGATCCTCCTCATGGAATGATGCGCTGCACGCGATAACCCGCGAACACGCGCGCGAACATCTCCGTTGTATCGACGCGCTCCTCGAAACCGCAGCGGCGCGCCTTGTTCATCGACGACATTATGTCCCATTCCGGACGGAGCACATAGTCGCCGTAGTCCCACAACGCGATGTGGTGGAGCGGCGTCGGCTGCAAGCGATGCCGCCGGACTACCGCATCCCAAACCGGCCCCTTGTCCGCCACATGTCGCGCAAAGCCCGTGTTGCGCGGCCCCGCCGCTTCGATGTCGAGCGCGCGCGCAAATTGCGTCCACAACTCGCTCCAGCGCGGCGCGTCGCCGTTCACGACGTTGAAGGCCTCGTTGGCGCAGCGCGGATCGGTTGCCATCCACTCGAGCGCGCGCGCGAGGAGTGCCATGTCGGTGAACTGCGTGCGCGATTCGAAGCTGCGGGCGCTGCCCGGAAAAAAGAGCGGCTCGTTGAGCTCGTGCTGGATCGCTGCGAACACCGCAATCACGAGGCCTATCGAGCGCGGATGGTCGGGCGCGGGATCGCAGAAGATGTGCGGCCGCGCGATCGACCACGACCACCCTGCGCGAGGAGCGCGGCTGCGAACGAGCTCTTCCTGCGCGAAGTAAAACGTCGAGCGCGTGCCACGCGGACATTCTTCGGTCACTGGCATGGGTATGGGTCCCGGGTGGCCGTAGTACTTGGTACCGTGCACGAGGTTGACGTGCTGCAGTCGTGCCGCAGCAATACCGTCGAGCACGTTGCGCAGCATCGTCGTATTGAGCGCTTCGTCCTCCACTATGCCTTCGGGATGGTCGTAGCGCGCGGCATAAAAGAGGTGCGTGACCTCGGTGAGCGCTGCGAGCTTGTTACGGCTGTCGTGAGGGTCGGCCAGGTCAACGGCGAGGTAGCGCTGCGCCGGCCCGGACGACGGCCTCCGCGCGAGGCCGATCACGTCCCAGCCGCGCGCGACGAGATGTGCCGCAATCCGTCGGCCGATGAGTCCGCTTGCGCCGGCGACGAGAGCCACGCCGCTCATGTGTTATCGCGCGGGAAGGAGGTAATCGGTCACCGGGCGATAGATCGCAAGCCCTTTCTGGGATGTCGGCATCGAGTCCGCCACGGCAATGCCGCGCAGGACGGTCGAGCGATCGATTCCGCTGCAGGCGAGCCATGTCAATCCGAGTTCGGAGAGGGCCATGTCTTCGCGCTTGCGGTCGGCGACAAGCAAGACCTGCCCCTGCCTCACCCTCGGCGCACGCTCGAGCCCGGAGAAAAGATTGCGCTGGTAGTGGCGGCGGTCGATGAGCGGCAGCCACTCTCCCATGCCACGAACGCTGAGGTAATAGGGATCTTCGAACACGTGCGGGCCCGCGATCCCGTACATCGCGAGCGAGGGCGAATAATCCTCGCTCTCCGTCTTGAATCGCTGTGCAGAGTAGATCCCCGGAACGGTGAGCATGATGCGCAGGTGCTCGATGTACCAGCGATCCCAATCCGCCATGCGCTCGGAATCGGTGATGCCGCTCTGCGACATGAAGATCATCCGTGCCTCGCTCTCACGTCGCCGCGCGCCCGTTCGGCGGCACATCGAAAGCCGCATTGCGCCCGGCGATCCGTCCCGAGATGAAGGCCCAGCCGAGATGGTGACCGTGGCCTTCGAGCAGCAGGCCGCCCTGCCCCGCGGCGCCGGCTGCATAGAGGCCGTGAATCAAGCTGCCGTCCGCGCGCGCGACCTCGAGCCGCTCGCTCACGCGCAAGCCCCCGTCGGTGAAGACGACGTAGCTCTTGACCGGCCCCAGCGCGTAGTAGGGCGCGGTGTCGGGCGCGGGCCGGCTGCCTCGTGCGCCAGCGCGGTAGTCGGCCAGCGTGCGTTCGAGCGCAGGCCCCGGCACACCCATGCTCCGCGCGAGTTCGGGGAGGTTTGCTGCCTGGTGATAAATGTCGGCGCGGTTGCGGCGGTAGTCTTCCAGGTACGCATACGCCACCCCGGGCGCCGTCGAAACGAAGTACGGCCACGCTGAAAATTTTTCCGCGACCTTGTGATCGAAGACGATCCAGGCGATGCGACCGGGCTGCTTCGCGGTGGCAAGGTTGGGGCGGTCAAGCTCGTCGGTGTAACGCTCGCCGTCGCGATTGACGAGGATCGCGCCCTCCTTGTAAAGCTCGGGGGAAGGGCCGAGCGCGGTGGTGAGGAACGTCAAGAGGAACGGCCTCAGCCACGACTGCGGAAGATTCTCGTAGCACCACGCCATCGTCGCGGCGAGCGGATGCCACGGCGGAAGGTGGCGCAGAAAATTCTCCCGGCTCGGGGGAATGAACCGCATTATGGGCCCGCGGATGATGTCGCCGTTCAACACGACGGCGCCCAATTCACGCGCCATGCGATGCCCGTCGCCGGTATTGGTCACATTGACCGCATCGACTTCCGCGACGTCGGGCGAGGCGAACTCGGCCTTGAGTTCCCGCCCGCCGCTGTAATCCCCGCTTGCGAGCACGACCGCACCGCGCGCGCGAAACTCGCGGGTGCGCCCGGCGGTGTCCGTCGCTTCGACACCGATGATGCGCTCGCCTTCGGTCACGAAGCGCCGCGCCGGCGTGTTGACGCGAATGCTTACGCCGAGACGCCGGCAATAACGCGTAAGGTGGTACGCGAAGGAGCGCGAATTCGGGACGACGTTGTGCATGCGGTTGTAGCGATGCGGCGGCTCGGGCATGGGGCCTACGAATACGACGCCGAGACGCATGAGCCAGTCGAGCATCTCGTTCGTGTGCTCCACGAGGATACGGCGCAGCGCGGGATTGTCGCGCACAGCGAGCGGCCCCGCGTGCCTTTCCATGTCTTCGAAATGCTCGTCGGGGGTGTCTTTGATGCCGGCTCTGCGCTGATGCGGCGTGTTGGTCGCACTGATCGAGCCGACCGACCACGAGGTCGATCCGCCCGGCTCACGATTTTTTTCGAGCAGCACGACGCTGCGGCCGAGCCGCGCGGCTTCGGAAGCCGCAGCCAGCCCCGCGCCGCCGCCGCCCACCACCACGACGTCGTACGTTTCTCTCTCGGACGCGCCGTTCACATCAGGCGGATTTGCGAAGCCGCTTCTGCGGGTGCTTCAGCGCGCCGGGCTCGGAGAGCTTGCGCAGCAGGCTGCCGCAGTTCGTGATGCGCGGGTCGACGCCCATCTCGGCATACGCCTGCCATGCCGTTGCCTGCACCGCCGAATAGACCGGCTTGCCGATATCGCGCTCGAGCATGTCGATCACCTCCAGCGCGCGCAGCTGCGTGCAGGCGACGAAAATCGCTTCGGTATCCGGGCTATTGGTCTCCTTGACCTTCTGATAGATCTCCTCCGGCTGGATCTTGGCGTGGTCGAACATGTCCAGCATATCGAAGGTGCCGAGCCGGCTCACGTCGATACCCTGCGCACGCAGGAACTGCTTGAGGCGTTCGTTGGTCAGCTCGACGTACGGCGTGACAACATCCACCCTGCGATGCCCGCCCGCCATGAGGCATGCCGCCATTGCGCCAGCTGTGGTGACCGTCGGGGCGCCGGTGATCTCGCTCAACTGCTCGCAAATCCTCTTGTTCCACTCCGGTCCTTCGAAAAAGCTCCCGCTCGTGCACCCGTAGGCCACCACGTCCGGCTCGACCATCGCGACGTCGCGCGCAGCGGCCTTGCTGGCGTTCTCCATGCTCCGCAATTCTTCCGGCGTACCGTGACGTCCGCCGGAAATACGCGCGCTGTGGACCGAGACGCCTTCGGGCGCGATGCGCCAGAACTCGGTCTCCATGGTCGTGTTGATCGAAGGAACGAGCAAACCGATGCGTCCACGCCAACCGTACATAGATAACCTCCTAAGCTGTTTGCTTCGCGCGATCCCGCGCGCCGATTTCGCGCAGGAGCCGTCCGTAACCCGGAATGCCCTGCTCTTCGCCGAGAGTCCGAAGCGCCGCCCAGACGCTCACCTGGGTGGTCGAAATGACCGGCTTCCCGAGTTCCTGCTCGAGCCGCTCGATCACGCCCATCGTCCTCCAGTTGGTGCATGCGAGCACGATCCCTTCGGCGTCCGGACGATCGATCTTTCGCGCAAGCTCGTATGCGGTCGTATCCTCGAGCCGTCCGACCTCGAGGTTGTCCACGAGCCCGAGCCCCTGGGCATCGAGCACGTTCACGCCGTTCGATTCGAGAAATGCGCGCGCGATCGCATTCACTTTCGCGTCGTACGCCGAGCCCAGCACCACGCGCTTCAAACCCAAATGGCGAATCGCCTCGAGCAGCGCCGTGGAAGTGGTCGTCGCGCGCTTATGGGTCGCCGCCTCGATGCGCTGCGCGATCTCCCGATCGTAGCCGAGCCCTTTCAGGAAGCTCGGCGCCGTCGCGCCGAGCACGATCACGTCCACATCGGCCGACGCGAGAGTGCGGCTCTGCGCCTCGAGGTCCGCGACCATCCCGAGGATTGCTTCGGGCGTGATCCGGGTAAGACTCAAGCGCGCCACATGGAGCGAGATGTGCAGCGGCAGCGCGCGATAGAACTCCGGTTCCACGGTCGTGTTGGACGAGGGCACGAGGAGCCCAATGCGGCGTGTGCCTGCGCGTGCCTGCGGTGTGGTCATGGATGAGTGGCCTTCCGGTTCGGGAACGACTGCAAACGACCAGCGAGTGGGGTAGTATAAGAGCCTGTCATTTTCTCCGTCAAAGATTCATCGCGCTTTCGCTCCGGTCCCGCCCGATGTCCAGCATACGGAAATGCGCGGCGGGATTTCGCCGGCGCGTCGCAAATCGAATTGCCGTTGCAACGGCGTAAGCATCGCACGCCCATGAGCTACGAAACCATCCTTTACCGCGAAGAGGGCCCGATCGGCTGGCTCACACTCAACCGTCCGCATGACGGAAACATGTTCACGCCGGTCATGTGCCACGAGATCCGCGACTGCATCAACGCCATCCGGCGCGAAACCCGTACGCGCGTGCTCGTCATCACCGGCGCGGGCGACAAGTTCTTCTGCATCGGCGGGCGTAAGGAGGATATGGAAGACACCACGCTCTACGCCGGCATGCTGCCCACGCTCGAGATCTACGAGAGCATCGAGCGGCTGCAGAAACCGGTCATCGCCTCGGTGAACGGCTTCGCGGTGGGTGGCGGGCAGGTGTTGCAGGTGATGTGCGATCTTACGATCGCGAAAGAGAGCGCGATTTTCCGCCAGGTAGGCCCGATGATGGGGAGCTTCGACGCCGGGTACGGCACCTGGTACCTCGAGGACCTCGTCGGAAAGAAGAAGGCGAAGGAGCTCTGGTTTACCAACCCCAAGCTCACGGCGCGCGACGCGCAGGAGATCGGGCTCATCAACAAGGTCGTCCCCGACGATCGACTGGAGGAAGAAACGCGCAAGATGGCAATAGCCGTTGCGGAACGCGGCGCTTTCGCGCTCGCATCGGTCAAAGCCGCATTCACCGCGCGGCACGGCGGCGTGTCGGGACTCGCGCGCGTCTCGCACGATCTGCTGCTGCGGCTCTATCTCGACACCGAAGAATCGCAGGAACTGGGCGAAGCGTTCCGCGGCAAGCGCAAGCCCGATCCCGACAAGTTCGGTAAGTAAAAGCGGGAACGAAGGCCCTACAAAAAA
>CAMPGR010000110.1 GCA_946885605.1 uncultured Pseudomonadota bacterium | reverse complement strand
CGATTGATCAGGTGGTGCGAATCGCCGCTGCCGGCCTTGAAGCCCGCGCACATGCCGGGCGCAAGCTCCGTTTCACCCGCGTCGGTCTCGAGAATCGGGCGCCCGCTCAGGATGTAGACGAATTCGTCCTGAGCGGAGTGCGCGTGCCGCAGCGCCGAGACGGCGCCGGGCGCAAGCCGTGTCAGGTTGACGCCAAAGTTCTGGAGGCCGAACACGTCACCGAGCGGGTGCTTCTCCCGCCCGCCCATGCGGCTCGCGAACCGCTCGGGGTAGTTCGAGGCTTTTGCGCGGGCCGGCGCTTCGGCGGCGACAATTGCAACGGGTCTAGCTTTGCTTGTCATCGTGGCAAATATCGAGGAATTTCTATCGGGCGCGAAGAAAGGCGCCGATGCGGCGTACGCCCTCCTCCAGGCGCTCGATGGAATTGGTATAGGCGAAGCGCACATGGCGCTCCGGGGCGTTCGATCCGAAATCGATTCCCGGCGTAATGGCGACACCCGCCTGCTCGAGCAAGTCGCGGGCAAACGCAAAGCTGTCTGCCGTCAGCCGGCTGCAGCCCGCATAAACGTAGAACGCGCCTTGTGGCGACTGGGGAATGTCGAAACTCAGGCTGCGCAGCGCGGGGACCAGGTAGTCGCGCCGCGCCTGGAACTCGGCACGGCGCGCGTCCAGTATGGCGAGCGTTTCGGGCCGGAAGGCGGCGAGTGCGGCATACTGTGCAGGCGTCGGCGCGGCAAGGAAAACGTTCTGCGCGAGCTTGTCGATTCCCGCGACAAAGCGCTCGGGCACCACCATCCACCCGAGCCGCCAGCCGGTCATGTTGAAGTACTTGGAAAAGCTGTTGATAACGAAGACATCGTCGCTCAGGCCAAGCGCTGTGGTCACTTCGCTTTCATAAACGAGCCCGTGATAGATCTCATCGACGATCAGCGTGCCGCGGCGTGCCCGGGCAAACTCCGCTAGCTGCCTCAGATGCTCTGCGGGAACGAGCGTGCCGGTCGGGTTGGAGGGCGAGGCAACGAGCGCCGCAACGGTTCGGCTGTCCCAGTGCTGCGCGACGAGCTCGGGCGTCAATTGGTAGTTGCTGTCGGCTCCGACCGCGACCGCCACCGGCTCGCCTTCGACGAGCCGCACGAAGTGGCGATTGCAGGGGTAGCCGGGGTCCGCCACGAGCACCCGGTCACCCGGGTTGACGAGCGCGGATACGGCGAGCAACAGCGCACCCGAGGATCCGGTGGTGACGATGATGCGCGAAGCGGGGACCTCCACCCCGTAGCGGGCGCGATAAAAATCCGCTATCGCCTCACGCAGCGCGGGCAGCCCCTGCGCGGGCGTGTAGTAGAGCTCGCCCTTCGCGAGCGCCGCGCTCCCCGCCTCGCAGACCGGCCGCGGCGTCGGAAAATCGGGCTCGCCGATCTCCATGTGGATGATGCTGCGTCCCGCGCGCTCGAGCTCGCGGGCGCGCGCGAGGATCTCCATTACGCGGAAGGGCGCGATGTCGTCGAGCCGGGCGGCAGGCACTGCCTCCGGCCTGGGCTTTCGTCTGCCGGTCACTTCACCTTGATGCCGCGCTCGGCGAAGTACTTGACGGCCCCCGGATGCCACGGCACCGCCGTCGCGCCGATCGTCTGGTTCTCGAGCGTCATGTTGGCGGCCTCGCGATGCGCGATAACGAGATCCTTCTGGTGCTCGAACAGCGTCTTCACCACGTCATAGGCGAGCTTCTCGCTCATGCTTTCGTGGACGAACAGCACGCCCCATACGTTGACGGTCTGATTCTCCTTGTTCTGCCCGGGATAGGCGCCGGCCGGTATTTTCCCCGACGCATAGATCGGCCCGTATTTCTTCGTCATGGCGGCAAGCGCGCCCGCGTGATCGATGAGCTTCACCTTGATGCCCGGAGTCGCCGCGACATCCGTGACAGCGGGAAGCGGAACGCCCGCCGCGTGCATGAAGGCATCGATCTTGCGATCCTTCAGCGCGTTGGCGGCCTCGGTGACGCTCAGCCGCTCGCGCGTGATGTCCTTGTCCGGGTTGATGCCGTAGGCTTCCAGTATGCGCAACGCCATCACTTCGGTGCCGCTCCCCGGCGAGCCGGTCGAGATGCGCTTGCCCTTGAAGTCAGCGATCTTTTCGATGCCGCGCCCTTCCGCGGCCACGACGTGCATGACCAGCGGGTGAACCACCGCGAGCGTGCGCATCGCCACCTTGTTGTTCTTGAACTTGCCGATCCCGTTGTAGGCGTCCCACGCGGCATCCACCATCGAGAACCCCACGTCGGTCTTGCGCGCGTCGATCAGTTTCAGGTTGTCCACGCTCGCACCGGTGACCTCGGCCGTGGCCGCGGTATTGGGCATGTGCTTCGACAAAACGTTCGCCATCGCGCCGCCCATCGGGTACCACACGCCGCCCGTGCCGCCGGTGGAAATCGACAGACGCATTTGCTGCTGCGCGTTTGCGCCGGTCGCGAAGGCCAACGCGGCGATTGCTGTTACAACGACACGCTTCATTTCTCTCCTCCTTGGATTGAATGCGTAGAACTACGGGAGCGCATCTTCATGCGCTCTTTGGATAGGGTGCACCGACTTTTTCGGACTCGCGCTCCAGGCTGAGCGGGCCGGAGCCCATGCCGACGATGAAGACGAGCGCGCCGAGGATGGTCATGTTCTTGAAGAAGTGGTTCGTCTGGTTGGCGAGCTCCTTCGCCTGTGCGGGATCGACGGCCCAGAAGTTGTGGAAGATGAGCGTGGCGGGAACGAGGAAAACGATCAAGGCGAGCGCGCCCCAGCGCGCCTTCCATCCAAGCAGGATGCATAGTCCGCCGATGATTTCGATCGCGATCGCGCATGCGAGGAGCGGTTCGGCGAACGGCATGCCTTTGGCTGCCATGTTGGCCGCCACGCCGGAAAAATTGCCGATCTTACCGATTGCCGAGCGCAGGAAGATGAAGCTCACGAGAAACCGCCCGACGAGCGGTGCGTAGCTCTTCGCCACGCTGCAGAGTGCCTCCATCGTCGCCCTTTTCCAGTGGACCGGGCGTCATAATGCACCAAGTTCCGTCTTAAAAACAAATCGGCGCGACGAGCCGGCCGCGCCGATGAACACAGCCGGACGGCGCCCAAGCCTCATCCGTAAGCGACGCTCACGCCACGCCGTGCCGTTATCGCCAGTTTCGGTAATTGGCCTCTTGGAATCAGACTGGGTTCCTGCTCTTCCGTCGCACGTTGTCGCGCACGGGTAAAGGCAGCGCGGTCTTGTACTTCACCTGCTTCAGCGCGAAGCTCGACTTGATGCTCGCGACACCCGGAATGCGGGCGAGGTAGTCCACGATGAAGCGCTCGAGCGACTGTACGTCGGAGACCACGACGCGCAGCAGGTAGTCGGCGTCCCCGGTCATGAGGTAGCACTCCATCACTTCGTCCCGGGCGAGCACCGAGTTTTCGAACGTATCGAGCGCGTTCCGCATCTGCTTCTCCAGGCTCACCTGGATGAATACGCTGACCGTAAGCCCGAGTTTCAGCGGGTCGAGCAATGTGACATAGCGGCTCACGACGCCGCTCGCTTCGAGCGCGCGCACGCGGTTGAGGCACGGCGAGGGCGAGAGATGCACCGCCTGCGCCAGATCCACGTTGGAAACCCGCGCGTCCTCCTGCAGGCGGGCGAGGATCTTCCAATCTGTTGCATCGAGTTGGATGTCCGGCATGTTATATCGCCAAAGAATGGGTCTTCAGCATTAAATTCCGCGGGATGCGGTTCCGTCAAGAGAGAACGCAACCCCATGCTGCGGCGCCTGCGCTACCATGCCGACTGCCGCCACACGCCGCTCTCGCGAGTCCGGAGCACGCCATGACCGATCTGTCGCAGCTTTCCTTTCCAGCCCTCTGGCGCGTCCTGCCGCAGGATGCCGATCCGCGGGAGACCCGCGAATGGCTCGACGCATTCGATGCCGTGGTGGAGGCCGAAGGCCGCGAGCGTGCGACATTCCTCCTGCGCAAGCTCCTCGAACATGCCCGCTCGCGCCGCGTGCCCCTGCCCCCGGTGCTGCATACGCCGTATGCCAACACCATACGACTCGCCGAGCAGCCGCAGTATCCGGGCAATCTCGACATCGAAAGCCGCATCCTCGCCATCGTGCGCTGGAACGCGCTCGCCATGGTGGTGCGCGCCAATCGCCAGCACGCCGAGCTCGGTGGGCATATCGCGACCTATGCCTCGATCGCCGAGCTCTTCGAAGTCGGCTTCAATCACTTCTTCCGCGCGCCGCACGGCGATCGCGCAGGCGCACGAGGCGGCGATCTCGTCTATTTCCAGCCGCACGCCTCGCCCGGCGTGTACGCCCGCGCGTTTCTCGAAGGGCGGTTGAGCGAAGTCGAGCTCGAGAACTACCGCCGCGAGACCGGCGGCCGCGGGCTGTCCTCCTATTGCCACCCTTATCTCATGCCGGACTTCTGGCAGTTCCCGAACGCCTCGATGGGCATCGGCCCGATCACCGCGATCTACCAGGCGCGCTTCATGCGCTACCTCGAGCATCGCGGCATACTGGAAACGACGGGACGCAAGGTATGGGCGTTCGTCGGCGACGGCGAGATGGACGAGCCGGAGTCCCTCGCCGGATTGTCCGTCGCCGCGCGCGAAGGGCTCGACAACCTCATCTTCGTCGTCAACTGTAACCTGCAGCGCCTGGACGGCCCGGTGCGCGGCAACGGCTCCGTCATCCAGGAACTCGAAGGCCTGTTCGCCGGCGCGGGCTGGAACGTGATCAAGGTGCTGTGGGGCTCGGACTGGGATCCCCTCTTCGCGCGTGACGAGGAGAACGTGATCCTCAAGCGGCTCCATGAGACGGTGGACGGCGAATTCCAGAAGTATGCGGCGACCGACGGGCGCTTCAACCGCGAGCATTTCTTCAACAAGTATCCCGAGCTGCAGGCGCTCGTCGCGCATCTCTCGGACGAGGACATCGACCGGCTGCGCCGCGGCGGGCACGACCCGATCAAGATCTACGCGGCCTACCACGCGGCGGTCCACCACATCGGGCAACCGACCGTGATCCTCGCCCAGACCAAGAAGGGCTACGGCATGGGCCACTGGGCGCAGGGCCGCATGGGGGCGCACCAGGCGAAGAAACTCGAGCACGATGCGCTCCTCGCTTTCCGCGACCGCTTCGCATTGCCGATCTCGGATGATGACGTGCATCACCTGCGCTTCTATCAACCCTCGCCGGACAGCCCGGAAATGCGTTACGTGAAGGCGCGGCGCGGCGAGCTCGGCGGTCCGGTTCCGGTACGGTCGCAACAGGCGCGCGCGCTTGCCGTGCCGGCACTCGAGAGCTTCGCACGCCTGCTGGAAGGCTCGGCCGGACGCGAGGAATCGACCACTATGGTGTTCGTGCGCGCGCTGTCCCAGCTGCTGCGCGACCCCGGCCTCGGGCGGCATATCGTGCCCATCGTCGCCGACGAGGCGCGCACCTTCGGCATGCAGTCGCTCTTTCGGCAGGTTGCGATCTACTCGCCCTTCGGCCAGCTCTACGAGCCCGAAGACCGCGATGAGCTGCTCTATTACAAGGAAACGAAGGACGGCCAGATCATCGAGGAAGGCATCACCGAAGCCGGCGCCATGTCGTCGTGGATCGCCGCCGCTACCTCCTACAGCACCCATGGCGTGCCGATGCTGCCGTTCTACATTTTTTACTCGATGTTCGGCTTTCAGCGCGTGGGCGATTTCATGTGGGCGGCGGCGGACTCGCGCGCGCGCGGATTTCTCATCGGCGCGACCGCGGGCCGCACGACGTTGTCCGGCGAAGGGCTGCAGCATCAGGACGGCACGAGCCAGCTCATCGCCTCCACCATTCCGAACTGCCGCTCCTACGATCCGTGCTTCGGCTATGAGCTTGCGGTGATCCTGCAGGACGGCGCACGCCGCATGCTGCAAGCAAAGGAGGACGTGTTTTATTACATCACCGTGATGAACGAGAACTACGCGCAGCCTTCGCTGCCCGCGCCACGCCAAGAGACGATCGACGGCATCCTGCGCGGCATGTATCTCCTGCAATCGTCCCAGCGTGATCCCCTCCTCCTTCGTAAGGGGGAGGGCGAGGGAGGGGGTAACCGCCGCGTGCAACTCCTCGGCAGCGGCACGATCCTGCGCGAAGTGCTGGCCGCCGCGGAAATTCTCGAGTCGCAGTTCGACGTTGCGGCCGACGTGTGGAGCGTGACGAGCTTCACCGAGCTCGCGCGCGACGGCATGCAGGCGGAACGCTGGAGCCGATTGCATCCCACCGCACCCGCGCGCGAGACATGGGTCGAAACGTGCCTGAAGGACCGCGGGGGTCCGGCGATTGCCGCGACGGATTACGTCCGTGCCTACGCCGAGCAGATTCGCGGCCTCGTGAAGCGGCCCTACACCGTGCTCGGGACCGACGGCATCGGACGCAGCGACACGCGGCCGGCACTGCGCGCGTTTTTCGAGGTCGACCGCCGTCACATCGCGCTCGCGGCACTCAAGGCGCTGGCCGAGCGCGAGGCGCTGCCCGCGACTGCGGTGGCCGAGGCCATGGCGCGCCTCGGCATCGATTCCGAACGCGGGGAACCCTGGCGCCTGTAGTGTCCACGCCATCGGTCGCGCACCAATTGGCAAAAACGGTGTCTGAGTAACCGGCATCGCGGCGCACGCCGCTCGCCGAACAAACTTCAGGCGCCGGCCCGGGCTTGTCCCCCGGCCCCGCCACATCGCTGGAATCAACGATGGATCAAGCTACGCGTGATGCGGGGCGCACGGCGCTGCGCATACTCGCACCCGGCCGCAATTGCTGGCGCATCGATCGCGCGCGGCGGCTTCGTTTTCTTGTCGACGGCGCGGAGTACTTCACGGCGGTCCGCAGGGCGATCGCCCAGGCGCAGCGCACCATTTTCATCCTCGGATGGGACATCGACAGCCGCATGCGCCTCGTGCCCGAAGGCGCGAACGACGGGCTGCCGGAAGGCCTGTGTGAGTTCATCGACGCGATCGTCGCCCGCCGACGCACGCTCCGCGCCTACATCCTGAGCTGGGATTTCGCGATGCTGTTCGCGCTCGAACGCGAATGGATGCCGGTGTACAAGCTCGACTGGCGCACGCACCGCCGGTTGAGCTTTCGCCTCGACGCCAAGCACCCCGTCGGCGCTTCGCACCATCAGAAGGTGGTGGTCATCGACGACGCGCTGGCGTTCGTCGGCGGTTTCGATCTCACGCAGCGGCGCTGGGACACGAGCGAGCACGCGCCCAACGCACCGGGACGCCGTGACGTGAACGGTGCGCCCTACTCCCCGTTTCACGATATCCAGGCGATGGTCGATGGCGATGTCGCGCGCGCGCTGGGACAACTCGCGCGCGAGCGCTGGCGGCGCGCGGTGGGCCGCCGTGCACGACCGCTCCGAGCGGCGCCGGAAAACGCCCCGTGGCCCGAGGATTATTCTGTCGACATCCACGACGTCGATGTCGCGATCGCGCGCACCGAGCCTCCGCTCGACGGCGAGCCCGGCGTCTACGAGATCCGGCGGCTCCATAGCGACATGATCGCAGCGGCGCAACGCTATTTCTACATCGAGAACCAGTACTTCAGCTCGAGCGTCATCGGCAACTCGATCGCCGAACGCCTGAGCGAGCCCGGCGGCCCGGAAGCCGTGGTGGTGGCGCCGCGCCGCGAAAGCGGATGGCTGGAGGAGACGACGATGGGGGTGCTGCGCGCGCGCCTCCACCGGCGGCTCAAGGCGGCGGATGCCGAGGGCCGTTATCGCATGTATTGCCCGCATCTGCCGCATCTGGCCACCAGTTGCTTGAACGTCCACAGCAAGCTGCTCGCCGTCGATGACGACGTGCTGACCATCGGGTCTGCCAACCTCAGCAATCGCTCGATGGGTTTCGATACCGAGTGCAATCTGGCGATCGAGGCGGCAGGAGACGTGCGCTTGCGCGATGCCATCGCCGGGATTCGTAACAGGCTGCTCGGCGAACATCTCGACATCGAGCCCGCGCGCGTCGCTTCCGAGATCGATAAACGCGACAGCCTCATTGCAGCAATCCAAGCGTTGCGCGGCGAGGGGCGCACTTTGCAGCCGATGGATCCGGCGGTGACGCCCGACATCGATGCGCTCGTTCCGCCGGAAGCGGTGATCGATCCGGAGCGCCCGGTGGACCCGGACGAGCTCGCCGCGCAGTTCGTGCCGCGCGAGGCGACGCGCCCCGCGGCAAACCGGCTGGTGCGCATCGCGGCCCTCGTGCTCGTGCTCGCCGCGCTCGCCGCGGCCTGGCGCTGGACGCCGCTGCGCGAGTGGCTCGACCTCAACCTGCTCGTCGACATCGCGAACCGGCTGGACGCGCTTTCGCCCTTCACGCCGCTCGCCGTGATCTTAGCGTATGTCATAGCGGGGCTCGTGGTCATGCCCGTCACGGTGCTCATTGCCGTGACCGGTATCGTCTTCGGCCCGGTGCTGGGCACGCTTTACGCCATAGCGGGCGCGCTCGCGAGCGCCGCGGTGACCCATGCCCTCGGACGCCGCCTCGGGCGCAACACAGTGCGGCGGCTTGCCGGCGCGCGCTTGAATCGCATCAGCAAGCGCCTCGCGCGCCGCGGGATGCTGGCGGTCGCGGTCGTGCGTATGCTGCCCATCGCACCGTTCACCATCGTCAACGTCGTGGCGGGCGCGTCGCACATCGGGCTGCGCGATTTCCTGCTCGGCACGCTGATCGGGATGCTTCCCGGGATCCTCGCGACCGTGGTCTTCGTGGACCGCATTCTCGAAGCGATGCGCAACCCCGGCGTCGCCGCCTTCGCTTCACTCGCCGTGGTGGTCGTCATCCTCGTTGCAGTGGCGATCCTGTTGCGCCGCCGCCTGGCCGGTCTTGCGGCGGCCGCGCAGCGTCCCGCATAGAGCGTCGTGGAAATGTTTGACGACGCTCTGCCCTCACCCCCACCCCTCTCCCGCGTTGCGGGCGAGGGGAGATATGTGGTGCAGATGGTTGTCAACCATTTGCACAAAGCTCAATAGGCCCTGCAGGGAGGGTGCGTGGCCCCGGGCAGGATCAAGATCGCTTCGTACAACATCCATGGCGGCCTCGGCTGCGACGGGCACGTGGTACCGAGACGCATCGCCCGCGTCATCACGGAGCTCGATGCGGATGTCGTCGCGCTGCAGGAAGTGGAGTCGCGCGCCTCCGGCTTCGACATGCTGAGCTATCTCAGCAACGAGACCGGCATGCAAGCGATTGCCGGGCCGACGCTCCTCAAGGACACCGGGGACTACGGCAACGGCATTTTGACCCGCTATCCCCCGGTTTTCACGCGGAGACTCGATCTCAGCATCGACAATCACGAGCCACGCGGCGCACTGGACGTGGAACTCGACTGCGCCGGCTGGCCGTTACGGGTGCTCGCGACGCACCTCGGGCTCTTCCCGGACGAGCGGCGCAGGCAGACGCAGATCCTGCTGCGGGAGCTCGAGGACCAGCGTCCGGTCGCTACCGTGCTCATGGGCGATCTCAATGAGTGGTTTCTGTGGGGCAGGCCCCTTCGCTGGCTGCACGCGCACTTCCAGGAAACCCCTTCGCCCGCCACCTTTCCCAGCCGCCTGCCGTTTCTCGCGCTCGACCGGATCTGGATCAAGCCGCGGCGGCTTTTGAGGCACATCGCCGCTCACCGCACGCCGCTCTCGCGGATCGCGTCCGACCATCTGCCGGTGACCGCGGAAGTCGAGTTTGGGCAGGTGCAGCCCGGCGAAGTCGACAGCCGCCGCCAGGCACACAGTCAAGGATCCTGAGCGGAAGCGGCGCCATGCACCCACTCTTGCCTGACCGCTGAATGACCATGTCGGCCTACGATGACATCCTGATGGACCACATCAAGAACGCGAGGAATTACCGCGCGCCGGCGGACGCCACGCGTACCGCCTCGGGCTCGAACCCGTTATGCGGGGACGAGCTCACGGTGTTCCTAAAGCTCAAAGAAAACCGGCTGGAGGATATCGCTTTCCAGTGCACCTGCTGCGGCATCTCGATGGCTTCCGCCTCCGTTATGACGGAAAGCATGGCCGGTCGGTCCGCCAAGGACGCGCTCGAGGCCATTCGCGCGTTCGCGACGCGGCTGCGAACGCCTTCCGCAGTGCCGCCGGCGGCGGGCAACGCCGGGCAGCAGGCGGTGCTCGATGCGGTGCGGCGCTTTCCCGCCCGCAGGCGCTGCGCGCTGCTCCCGTGGATAACGCTCGAGGCCGCGCTCGAAGGGCGCGAACAGGCATCCTTCTGAGCCGGTCTGCGCCGCTTGCGCTCGACCCTTGCCCACACCGGCCTACGCGCGCAGAATTCGGCCTGGACCGGCCGCTGAGCGAGCCGGTGTCGCCGTCTTCACGAAATCACCAAGGAGAGCGCATGAAATTCGGTGGCTTTTTGCATTTGAACATCCGCTGTTCGGAGAGCGACCTGCCAGCGATCGAGAAATTCTACGGCGAGGTGCTGGGACTCAAGAAGGGCTATCGGCCGGATTTCAAGTTCGGCGGCATCTGGCTCTATGACGGCGAGGATCCGATCGTGCACGTATCAGCGCGTTTTCCCGAGGGCTACGTCGCGAAAAGCGAGCGGCACAGCGGGAGTGTCGACCACATCGCTTTCAAGGCCTCGGGCGCCGCGGAATTCCGGAAGCTCCTGAAGAAGCTCGGCGTCGTGTTCGAGGAGCAGAATATCCCGAACGCGGGCTACCAGGTGTTCCTGCACGACCCGGTGGGCACCAAGCTCGAGTTCAACTTCCTCGACGAGCAGGTAGCCGACGCGGTCCCGTCCGGCACCACCGCGCAGACCAACCTCGTGGTCTAGCCCGGCTACCGCTCGGGCTGCGCTTCACGCGCGAGCGGGTTTAATGCCGGTCACCTGACGCTTTCCCTGCGCGCGCAGGCATTGCAGCACGTGCTCGGCAAAGAGCTCCGCCTCGCGCTGCAAGCCGGCCTCGCGCCGCATGGCCAGCGCGATCGTGCGTGACGGGACGTCCTTGGTGAAGGGCCGAGCCACGAGCCGCGTGCCATTCAATATCCCCGCCTTCAGCGTCATTTCGGGCAGTAGCGTCACACCCATTCCCCCTTCCACCATCTGGAGCAACGTCGTGAGGCTCGTCGCCTCCAGCATCGAGCTTTTCGATTCGCGGGGCCCGCACGCCCGGATCGCGTGGTCGCGCAGGCAGTGCCCTTCTTCGAGCAGCAGCACCGACTCCGGCTCGAGGTCGCGCACCGCCACCGCCCTCGCCGCGACCAGCGGATCGTCCTCGCGCGCGACGAACCAGAATGCGTCCTTGAAGAGCGGCCGCACGTCGAGCTCGCCGGTATCGTAAGGCAGGGCGATCAGCGTGAAATCGAGCGCGCCGCCACGCAGGCGCTCGAGCAGGCTCGCAGTGAGGTCTTCACGCAGAAAGGGCTTGAGCGCCGGATAACGGGCGCGCAATGCAGCGAGCACCGCCGGGAGCAGGAATGGCGCGATGGTGGGGATCACGCCGAGCCGCAGCGCTCCGGAGAACGGCTCGCGCGCGCCCTTGGCGAAGCTCGCGAGGTCTTCCGCCGCGGCGATGATCGTCCGCGCCCGGGCGACCACTTCCTCCCCTGCCGCGGTGAGCCGCATGGCGCGCGTGCTGCGCTCGACGAGCTGCGTGCCCAGCGTCGCTTCCAGCTCCTTGATGCCCGCGGAAAGCGTGGACTGGGTCACGAAGCAGGCGTCGGCCGCCTGGCGGAAGTTGCGGCGCTCCGCGAGCTGGACGAGGTACTGCAGCTGGCGCAGCGAAGGCAGCGGCCCGGGTGCATTTGATCGATTCACTCGATCATTCTATACGAAAACATTCGTTTGATCGATTAATACCGCGGGGCCATACTGCGCCATCGGAATACTTTCAACTGACACACAGGAGAATCGCATGCTGACGATAGGCGACAAGATGCCCCGATTCGACGTTTCCGCCGTCGTATCCACCGACCCGGACAAGGCGTTCGAGCGCATTACTTCCGAATCCGCGCAGGGCAAGTGGAAGGTGGTGTTTTTCTGGCCGAAGGATTTTACTTTTGTGTGCCCGACCGAGATCGCGGCGTTCGGGAAGCTGAACAATGAAATCCACGATCGCGACGCGGTGATCTACGGCGTTTCGACGGATTCCGAGTACGTCCACCTCGCATGGCGCCGCTCGCACCCCGATCTCCACGACCTGCCGTTCCCAATGCTGGCGGACATCAAGCGCGAGATTTCGAGCGCGTTCGGCGTCCTCGACCGCAACGAAGGGGTGGCGCTGCGCGCAACGTTCATCATCGATCCGGATAACGTCATCCGCTTCGTATCGGTGAACGATCTCAACGTCGGGCGCAACCCGGCCGAGGTGCTGCGCGTGCTGGACGCTTTGCAGACCGACGAGCTCTGCCCGTGCAACTGGCAGAAGGGCGACGCGTTCCTGAAAGCGGCCTGAGGCGAGTCGTTACCCACCCCGGCCCGTCCGTTCGTTCCATGTACGGGCGGGCCATTGCCGGAGATAGAAAATGTCGATTCAGAATCTGAAGGACCGCCTGCCGGAATACGCCCGCGATCTCAAGCTCAACCTGGGATCGCTCGCCGCTGAGACGGTGCTGAACGAGGAGCAGAAGGCCGGCGCGTTCATCGCCTCGGCCATCGCGTCGCGCAACGCGGATGTGACGGAGGCGATCCTCGCCGAGTTTTCTCCACGCGTTGCGCCGCAGGTTGTCGCTGCGGCCAAAGCGGCCGCCGCGATCATGGCGATGAACAACGTCTACTACCGCTTCACGCATCTCATCGAGAAAGACGAGTACCAGCGGCTGCCGGCGCGTCTCAGGATGAACGTGATGGCGAACCCGGGGACCGCGAAGGAGAACTTCGAGCTCTGGTCGCTTGCCGTATCGGCGATCAACGGCTGCGGCAAGTGCGTGAGCGCGCACGAGAAAGTTCTGCGCGAAGCGGGGCTGAGCGCGGAGCAGGTTCAGGCCGCGGCGCGCATCGCCGCCGTGGTGCATGCGGTCGCCGTGACGCTCGAGAGTGAAGCGGCGCTCGCGCGGACGCCGGTCGCCGAGGCGGCGTAGAACCCCACCCCCATCCTACCC
>CAMPGR010000109.1 GCA_946885605.1 uncultured Pseudomonadota bacterium | reverse complement strand
CCCCCCCCCCCCCCCCCCCCCCCCCCCCTCCCCCGCACCCCCCCCCCACCCCGCACCAGCCGCCCCCCCACACCCCCGCCGCTTCACCCACGTCTCCGACCACGCGAGACAGGCGCTCGTCGACTGGCGCTCGCCACGCATCTCCATCCACGGCTCGTCGGGCGCGAACTCGCCGTTCATCTCGATTTGCGCCGAACGGGCGGGAAAGAACGTGCTGAAGACGCCGATCGGGCGATTGCCCATGCCCGGCGCCATCGTGAGCACGAACGGCTCGAGGCAGTCGTACCACGTGAGCGCGATATGGTCGGTCACCGAAATCACCGTTTCAGAAGTTGTCGACCGCGGGTCGCCCGAGCGTGAAAACTGCGCGTCGAGCACCGGAATCTTGGTGTCCGCAAACGCCGGATAGAGCAGCGACTCGATGGTGCGCTGGAGCCAGCGGGCGACCGCCACGTTGTCGCCGTAGATCCGCACCAGATTTTCCGTGAGCGGCGACTGGATGAACATGGCGTGGCCGGCGCCCGCAGGGCACCAGAGCACGCGCCAGTGGCTCACGCGCGAGGTGTGCGTCTTGCCGCCGTCCGCACTCAAGCGGATGAAAGAATTTTCTCCGGTCATCAGAACATCATTCGGATCAACGGGCTCGGCCATGAGCGCTCCTTGCGGTGTGTCTGCACAATGAACGCAATGGTAGACCAAACGGATCGTGCGCGCGGCTGCCGGCCCGGCGGCTTGCTGTTAGTATGTCCATATGGCGGACGCTGGCGCCGCCCAGACACCAGGAGGAGGTGGCAATGAAACCCAACGCATGTGTCACGGCGGCCCTCGCTGTGGCATGTCTCGCCGGCGGCGCGCCGGCTTTCGCGCAGCAGTGGCCCGACAAGCCTGTGCGCATCCTCGTGCCCTTCCCGCCGGGGGGCGGCACCGATATCCAGGCGCGGCTCCTGTCGACCGCGTTCCAGAAGAGCACGGGCCAGAACTTCATAATCGACAACCGCACCGGCGCGGGCGGCATCATCGCCGCGCAACTCGCGGTGGATGCGCCGCCCGACGGCAACACCATGCTCTTTACCTCCGGCAGCATTTCGGTCGCTGTGACGCTCTATGCCAAGAGCATGAAGTTCGATGTGCAGAAGGATCTTGTGCCGATCAGCTGGATTTCTTCGACGCCGCTCGTTCTGTCGGTCCACCCGAGCGTGCCCGCGAAGTCGGTCAAAGAGCTCGTGGCCCTTGCCAAACGAACGCCGAAGAACATGAATGCAGGCGGCAATACCGCGGGAAGCACCGCTCATCTCACCGCGGAGATGTTCAATCAGGTCGTGGGCATCAAGAGCACGGTCCTCACCTATCGCGGAGGGGGGCCGGCGGTCATCGCGCTGATTTCCGGCGAGATCGACTACATCTTCGCAACCGCGCCTTCCATCATGCCGCATCTCAAAGCCGGCAAGGCGCGGGCGCTGGCGGTGACGACGCCGAAACCTTCGTCCGCGCTGCCCGAACTGCCGACGATGAATTCGATCTATCCGGGGTTCGAGTCGGACAACTGGTATGCGATGTTCTATCCCAGGGGCACGCCGCGTCCCATCATCGACAAGATGAACGCGGAGATCCGCAAGGCATTGCAGACGCCGGAGGTGAAGTCCTTCATGCCGAGAGAGGCGCTGGATCCCGTCGCCAGCACGCCCGAAGAGCTTTCCGCCCTGCTGCAGCGTGAAATACCGAAGTACGCAAAAGTCATCAAGGCCGCGAATATTCGCGTCGAGTGAGGCCTATTGCGCGGCTGTCTTGCTGCCGACCGTCTCGAGGGCAAGGTCCGGCTCGCGGACGTGCGCGAGCACTTCGCGCCGCGCCGCATCGCGCAGCTCTATCGCGGCATTCCAGTCCTCGCCCTTCGGGACAATGGGCCTGCCGATGGTTATGTGGAGCCTGCCGCGCCGGGGAAGCCAATGCCCTTCGCGCAGGATCGAACGGCTCCCGCGCAGAGCGACGGGGATTACCGGCACGCCGGCCTGCGCGGCGACGACGAAAGCGCCCATGCGAAAGGGCAGCAGCCCCGGCATGCGGCGGAAGGTTCCCTCCGGGAAAAAGCCGAGCGGATGTCCCCCGCGGATGAGCGCCAGCAGCCGCTCGGTGTCCGAGAGGCCGCGCTGGAGATCGAAACGCTCCACGAACTCTGTCCCGATGCTGCGCAGATAAGTGCGCGTGACGAAATAATCCCCGAGCTCTCGCTTCGCCACGAAGTGGAGCGGGTCGGGCAGCGCGGCGACGAGCACGATGCCGTCGACATAGCTCGCGTGGTTCACGACCAGCACGTACGGTGTGCCGCGTGCGGGCAGATGCTCCAGGCCCTGTACCTTGAGCGCGGTTCCGGTGAGCTTCAACAACGCACGCGCGCCGGCGCGGCTCGCGCGCCAGCTCACCTCGGGGTGCTTGCCCGAGGCCGCCGCCAGCCAGGTGGCGGGCGCGAGTATGGCGAAGCCTATCCAGACGTAGATTCCGTAGAGCAGCTCGCCGGCGCGGCTCAGCCCGCGGCGCAACTGAGGCAGCACCGCCGATATGCCGAGCCGCACGATTTGCCACCATACCGCGTGTTCGAGCGCGCTGCGGCCCCCGCGCTCGTAGAGCTCGCGTGAGGCGGCGCGTCGGATCTTGCCGCTGGAAGTCTTGAGCACGGTGTGCGGCGGCACGAGCACGATATCGTCGGGGGCCATGCCGATGAGATCGAAGGCGACATCGTTGATTCTCCGCTTGAGCTTGTCGCGGATCTCCACGTCCGTCTCGCGCGTCTCCGCGAGGACGACGATCTGTTCCACGTGGGTGCGCGGATCGACGCTGCCGAAGACGGCGACGCATCCCTTGCGTATGCCCGGAATGTCGCCCACGCTTTCTTCGAGCTCGTAGGGGTAAATGTTGCGGCCGCCGCGGATGATGAGATCCTTGGCGCGTCCCGTGAGGTAAACGTCGCCTTCCGCGATGTAGGCGTAGTCGCCCGAGTCGAGCCAGGCGCCATCGAAAAGTCGGCGCGTTTCCTCCGGGTTGCGGTAGTAGCCCTGCGTTGCCGAGGGACCGTTGAACTGCAGGCGCCCCTCCTGCCGTTCGGGCACTTCGCGGCCGGCACCGTCCACGATCCGTACCTGGTGGGCGGGAATCGGATGGCCGCATGCCACGAAACGCAGCACATCGTGTGCTTCGTGATCCGCCATCGGTTCGGCGCGGCCGGTGTTGACGAAGGTCGCGCGGTCGATGCGATCGATCTTCGGGCCGCGATCGAGCGGTGGAAATGCGAGCCCGACGCTGCATTCGGCAAGACCATACACCGGCGTCAATGCTGTGGGGCGCAGCCCGTACTTCTCGAAGCGCGCCGCAAACTCTTCCAGCGTATCGGGGGAGACCGGCTCGGCGCCGTTGAAGGCGAGTCGCCACGAGCTCAGGTCGAGGCCCTCGAGCTCCTTCTCGTCGATGCGGCGCGCGCACAGCTGATACGCGAAATTGGGCGCGGCCGACATCGTTCCGCGGTAGCGGTGGATCGCGCGCAGCCAGCTCTGAGGACGCGCGAGAAAGGTGAGCGGCGACATGGCGACCAGACGGAAACCGTAATAAAGGCTGCCGAGCCACGCGCCGATCAACCCCATGTCGTGGTAGAGCGGGAGCCAGCTCACGAAGATTTCGGACGAATCGACATTGAGCGCTTTCCCCATTGCGTTCAAGTTCGCGAGGACGTTGGCGTGCGTCAGCACCACGCCTTTCGGGCTCCCCGTGCTGCCCGACGTGTACTGGAGAAATGCGATGTCATCGGCCCGCGGCGCCGGGCGCATCGATTGGCCGGAGCCGGCACTGATCTCGGCGGGTGTGACGACGGCGGCGAGGCTCCCGACCTGCGATCTCAGCAGCAGCGCAAGCGCCTTCGCTTCGGGCATGGTGATCAAGATGCGGGCCTGTGCATTCGACAGAATGCCCGCGTGCCGCCGCATGTGGTCCTCGATCTGGGAGGCACGCGCCGGCGGATAGATCGGCACGGGTATGCCCCCGGCAAGCAATATTCCCAAGAAACTGTAGAAGTAGTCGGCGCTCGTCGGCAGCATGATCGCCACCGTCGCCCGCGGCGGCAGCTCGCGCTCGAGGAGCCCGGCGGCGACGCGCGCCGCGCCTTCGTGCAGCCGCGCGTAAGTCAGCTCCTCCGCCGCGGCGCTTGCGCCGGTCAGCGTGATTTGCACGCGCTGCGGGTGCGCTTCGAGATGCCAGTCGAGCGCTTCCACCATGGTGCGCGCGTGTTCCGGCATCGCGGTGCTGTCCGCTCTCGCGACGCTCGGGAGCGGCATTCCGGCCTCGGCGCCGGCGGACGTCCGCGCGCTCACAAGCGCCTTCAGCAGATCGCGCGGCGTTTCGGCGTTCACGAGCGTGCCCTCGGGGAGATTCACGCCGAAGCGGCGTTCCATGCGCAGGATGAGCTCCACGCGCCCGAGGCTGTCTAGCCCTATGTCCCGATCGAGCGCGCTGTCGAGGGTGACCGATATGCGACGGGCCGGGTGCAACTCGGAGCCAAGCTCACGGACGAGTTCGAGCAGCGGCTCGGCAGTTACGTCGGGAGGATTCATGAGGGCAGTCGAGCTGCGAGCGATGTTCACGCTGTCGCGGCGGATGTTAGCACAACCCCACGCCACGGCCGGCGCGCGAGCGCGTCACCAACATGCGCCGCGGTACTTCTACCTCGTCACGCTTAAGCTCCAGCCCGGGAGGATTCGATGATATGCAGTCCTTCGGTATCGCACACGCGACGCTGCGATATGGAAAGGCGTTATGTCACACGCATTGCCACATCGATTCAGTACACCGCGCGGCGTGTAATTGCACCTCAATCGGTTGACACCGCTGGGAAATGCGGGCAGCCTGTGGCGCGTCGTTCGTTGTCGCCGGCGCCGCGTGCTCTGCACATGAGGCGCGCGGAACTGGAGTATGCGGTGAACGTGCTGTTCTCGGTGCTTGTGGCGCTCGCGCTTGCGTGGGCGCTTGCCTATTGGAGCGCTTCCGCGCTCGTCTGGGTTGCCGCGATCGCCGCCGGTCTTCTCGCCATCACGCTCGCGACCGATATCGGCGCGCCGACCGCAACGCTGCTATGGGTTGCCTTCGCCGTGCCCGCCTGCATCTTCACCGTGGGCGCGCTGCGACGCAACCTCATCTCACGACCGCTCCTCGGCTGGTTTCGCACTGCATTACCTCAGATCTCGCAGACCGAGCAGGAGGCGCTCGACGCCGGGACCGTGTGGTGGGACGGCGAGCTGTTCAGCGGCAATCCGGACTGGAAGAAGCTCCTTTCGTTTCCAAAACCCGAGCTGACCGCCGAGGAGCGAGCTTTTCTCGCGGGACCGGTGGAGGAGCTGTGCGCGATGCTCGACGACTGGCAAATCACGCACGAGCTCTACTATCTGCCGCCCGAAGTCTGGCAGTTCATCAAGGAGAAAGGCTTTCTCGGGATGATCATCCCGAAGGCGTACGGCGGCCTCGGATTCTCGGCGCTCGCCCATTCCGAAGTGGTGATGAAGCTCACCACGCGAAGCGGCACCGGCGCGGTGTCGGTAATGGTGCCGAATTCGCTTGGGCCGGCGGAGCTTCTGCTGCAGTACGGGACAGAGGCGCAGAAGAACTATTTTCTGCCGCGTCTCGCGAAGGGCGTCGAAATACCGTGCTTTGCACTGACCGGGCCGGAAGCCGGTTCGGACGCAAGCGCGATTCCGGACACCGGCGTCGTGTGCCGCGGCGAATTCGATGGCCGGGCAAATGTGCTCGGCATACGACTCAACTGGGAAAAACGCTACATCACCCTGGGACCGATCGCCACACTCCTCGGGCTTGCGTTCAAGCTCTACGATCCGGATCACCTCCTCGGATCCAGGGAAGACATCGGCATCACGCTTGCGCTTATTCCCACCCAAACGCCGGGCGTCAGCATCGGGCGGCGCCATTTTCCCCTCAACTCTGCGTTTTTCAACGGCCCGAATTCCGGGAAAGACGTCTTCATACCGCTCGAGTGGGTCATCGGCGGCGAACCCTACGTGGGGCAGGGCTGGCGCATGCTCATGAACTGCCTTGCGGCGGGCCGCTCGATCTCGCTGCCTGCGAACAGCGCCGGCATCGCGAAGCTCGCTGCGCTCACGACCGGCGCCTACGGTCGCGTGCGCGTGCAGTTTCGCTCCCCCATCGGGCGCTTCGAAGGGGTGGAGGAGGCGCTCGCGCGCATCGGCGGGCATACCTACATGATGGACGCCGCGCGGGTGATGACGGCCGGCGCCGTCGACAGCGGCGAAAAGCCCGCGGTCGTCTCGGCCATCGTGAAATATCACCTCACCGAACGAGGGCGCATGGTGATCAACGATGCCATGGATGTCCACGCCGGCAAGGCGATCTGCATGGGACCGAGAAACTATCTCGGCCGCTCCTACCAGCAGGTGCCGATTGCGATTACCGTCGAGGGCGCGAACATCCTTACCCGATGCATGATCATTTTCGGCCAGGGTTCGATCAGAAGTCATCCTTATGTGCTGCGCGAGATCGAAGCGGCGCGGGAGACGGACCGGGAGAAGGGGCTGCGCGCGTTCGACGCGGCGTTCTTCGGCCATGTGCGTTTCATCATCACCAATGCGGGGCGTGCCGTGTTTCTCGGCCTTACCGGCGGACGGTTCGTGCGTACGCCGGGCGGCCGCGATACCAGGCGCTACTACCAGCAGCTCACGCGCTGCAGCGCCGCGTTCGCGTTTGCGGCCGATGTCGCGATGCTCCTTCTCGGCGGCCAGTTGAAGCGCCAGGAAAAGCTTTCGGCTCGGCTCGGCGATATCCTGAGCCACCTCTATCTCTGTTCGGCGGCGCTCAAGCGCTATGAGGACGGGGGGCGCCTGCGCGAGGAATTGCCTTTGCTCGAGTGGTCGCTGCAGGATGCGCTCTTTCGCATGCAGTCGGCGTTCGCCGGCCTCGCGGAAAATTTTCCCAGCGCGATGGCGCGATTGCTCCTGCGCGTCACGGCATTTCCCGCCGGCGGACCGTTCGCTCCCCCGAGCGACGAACTGGGACATCGGGTGGCGGCGTTGCTACTCGAGCCCTCTCAAGTGAGGAAGCGCCTCACCGACGGCGTTTACGTGCCGGCGAATCCCGACGAGCCCGTCGCGCAACTCGAGCAGGCGCTGCATGCCGCCATCGCGGTCGAAGGCATCCACGAGCGCATCCATGCGGCGGCGAGGGAGGGCCGCATCAGCGGCAGAACGCCCGACGAACTCGCGGCGAGCGCCGAAGCGGCAGGCGTCATCGGGCCAGCGGAACAGCAGGCACTCGGCCGCGCGAAGGAACTGCGCCGGGCGGTCTTCATGGTAGACGATTTCCCGCCGGATTTCGGGAAGGAGGCAGCGGAGGAGCTCGACGCGCAGGCGATCGGTGCTGCGCGGAAAATGGCTTGAGCGATAACATACGGCCCGAGACGCTTGCGCATCGGGCTTTTTCTGGAGGGCGCCAAAGGGGAAATCATGGCGGAAGATGCAATGCATGTGATCGCGGCTCGCGCGGCGCGCACGCTGGACGGCCTGTTTCGCGAACGGATCCGCCGCACGCCGGATTTTGTCGCGTGCCGGCACTACAACGAAGAGCACGCGACGTGGCGCGACTACACCTGGGGCCACCTCAATCACCAGGTGAGTCGCTGGCAGGCGGCGTTGCGCAGCGATGGGCTGAAGGCCGAAGACCGCGTCGCGGTGATGCTGCGCAACTCCCCCGAGTGGATGATCTTCGACCAGGCGGCGCTGGGACTCGGGCTCGTGGTGGTGCCGCTCTATACCCAGGACCGCCCCGACAATGTCGCGTACATCGTCCGGGACGCCGGCTGCAAGGTGCTGCTTTTCGAGGGCCTGGAGCAGTGGCGCAGCCTGTGCGAGGTGCGAGATCAGCTTGGTGGCCTCACGCGCATACTCGCCGTGGATCCGGGAGTGGAGGACGAGACCGAGCCGCGGCTCAAATCGATAGCCGAATGGCTGCCCGACCAGGGCGGCGACGTCGAGCACGTGCCGGGCGATGCCCATGCACTCGCGACGATCGTCTACACCTCCGGCACGACGGGACGGCCGAAGGGCGTCATGCTCTCGCACAACAACATCCTGAGCAACGTCGAAGCATGCCTCTCGGTGTTGACGCCTCGGCCGGACGACATCTTTCTCTCGTTCCTGCCGCTCTCGCATACGTTCGAGCGCACCTGCGGGTACTATCTTGCCGTCATGACGGGCGCGGCGACCGCCTATGCGCGCTCCATCCCGCAGCTCGCCGAGGACCTGCAAGCGATCCGCCCGACGCTCCTCATCTCGGTGCCGCGCATCTACGAGCGCGTCCATGCCGCGATGCGCGAAAAATTGGCGGAGGGACGGGCGTTCAGGCGCACGCTCTTCGATCGCGCGATCGACGTCGGCTACGCGCGCTTCGAGCACGCACAGCAGCGCGGCGGATGGCAACTGTCGTTCCTGCTATGGCCGGTGCTCGACGTGCTGGTCGCGCGCAAGGTGCGCGCTCGCCTCGGAGGCCGCCTGCGCGCTGCGATCTCCGGTGGCGCTGCGCTGCCGCCCGAGATCTCGCGCGTGTTCATAGGGCTCGGGATCACGGTGCTGCAAGGCTACGGCCTCACCGAGACGAGCCCCGTCTCATGCGCGAACCGGCCGGACGACAATCTGCCGGCGAGCGTCGGCAAGGCGGTGCCCGGCGTGGAAGTGAAGATCGGCCTCAACGACGCACTCATGATCAAAGGCCCGAACATCATGCTGGGCTACTGGAACAACGAAGCGGCGACGCGCCAGATGATCCAGCCTGATGGCTGGCTCAATTCCGGCGACACCGCGCGCATCGACGAGCGCGGGCACGTCTTCATCACCGGGCGACTGAAGGAGATCATCGTGCTGTCCAACGGCGAGAAGGTGCCGCCCGTGGACATGGAGGCCGCGATCATCCGTGATCCGCTGTTCGAACAGGCGATGCTGCTCGGCGAAGGCAAGCCTTATCTGAGCGTCGTTGCAGTGCTCAACACCGAACAGTGGAAAAGACTGTGCGTCGAGCAGCGGCTGGACGCGGGTGCGCCGGAACTCGTGCGCTCGAGAGAGGTCGAGGAGATCGTGCTGGGACGCATCGCGCTCAAGCTGCGCGAATTCCCGGGCTATGCACAGATCAGGCGCGCGCATGTGACACTGGAGTCCTGGAGCGTCGAGAACGGCATGCTGACGCCGACGATGAAGCTGAAGCGCGGGAAAGTGATGGAGAAATTCAACGCCGAAATCGACGCGATGTATGCGGGGCACTGAAGTAACACGCTCAAAGCTGCGAAAGCAATGATCCAGGTCGAGACCCCAGCAATGCTGCCGCCCGGGAAGGATCCGACTTTGCGCGTGGTGCCGATGCCGGCCGACGCGAACCCTAGCGGCGACATCTTCGGCGGGTGGATCATGGCACAGGTCGACATCGCGGGCAGCATTCCAGCGGTGCGTCGCGCGAAAGGCCGCGTGGCGACGGTTGCGGTAAATTCTTTCGTGTTCAAGAAACCGGTGCTCGTCGGTGACGTCGTGAGCTTCTATGCCGGCGTCGTGCGCGTCGGGCGAACGTCGATCACGGTCACGGTCGAAGTCTATGCGCAACGCCGCCCGCACGCGGAGGAAGTCGTGAAAGTGACCGAGGCAACGCTCACGTATGTCGCAGTGGACGATCAACGCAATCCGCGTGTTGTTCCCGCGCAACAATAAGCGATGCAGTGTGTTGTAAAAAAAACTGCAGCGTAAGATGATTGCCCGATGCGTCCGTATGCGGACGTCGTGTCGGCAGGGAGGACAACGATGAAAGTGCAGATGAAGCGCGCGGCGCGCGCCGTTGCGCTCGCGGCGGGCGGCATGAGTTGCGTTGCATACGGCTCGGGCTTTCAGTTGATGGAGCAGAACGCGAGCGGTCTCGGCAATGCTTACGCCGGGCAGGCGGCCGCTGCCGAGGATGCGAGCACCATTTTCTTCAATCCGGCGGGGATGACGCGCCTTCCGGGCCGCCAGCTTTCGGGCGCGCTCCACGCGATACGCCCCACCACGAAGTTCAGCGACTCCGGTGCTTCGCGATCGCCCCTTGGCCTCCCGCTCGGTCTGGGCGGCACGAATGGCGGCGACGCGGGCGACTGGGCGTTTGTCCCGAACGCATATTTTTCCTGGCAGATCGCGCCGTCGTGGTGGGTGGGGGTCGGCGCAACGGCCCCGTTCGGGCTCAAGACGGAGTACGACGCCGACTTCATCGGCCGCTTCCAGTCTCAGCGCTCCGAGATCAAAACCATCGATATCAACCCCAGCGTCGCCTTCAAGGTCAACGATGCGTTCGCCATCGGCGCCGGCGTGAGCTACCAGAAGGGCGAGGTCAAGATCGATCGCTCGGCGTTTGTGGGGACGGAAGCGAGAGCGCAACTGAGGCTGGACGACTCCGCGTGGGGTTTCAACGTGGGCGTCCTGGCGAGCCTCGGCAAGGACACGCGCATCGGCCTCGCGTATCGCTCCTCGCTCGAATACGACCTGACGGGCACTTCGGTGGTCACCGGAGTACCGCTCGCAGGGACCGCCGTGAACGGCGTGGCGACACCCATCAAGCTGCCCGATACGCTCTCGTGGGCGATCGCGCATCAGGTGAGCCCGCGCTGGGAAGTGCTGGGCGACATCACGTACACGCGCTGGAGCAAGATCAAGTCCGTGCCGTTGATCGCGACGACGTCATCGGTGCTGCGCGCGCAGGGACAGACGCTCGATACCTTCAATCTGCAGTTCAAGGACACGTACCGCGTCGGGATAGGGCTCAACTACCGGTGGCGCGAAGACTTCATCTGGAAATTCGGTGTCGCTTACGATGAAACGCCGGTGCCCGATGCGTTCCGCACGACGTTCCTGCCCGATCAGGACCGCACATGGCTCGCTGTGGGCGGCAAGTACCGCATCTCGAAGCAATCTGCGCTCGACTTCGGCTATGCGCATCTCTTCGTCAAGGATGCGTCCATCAACCAGCAGCGCGGCGTGGGCGTGCTCGGCGCGCAGGGCAACGTGGTGGGGAACTACGAAGCGGACGTGAACATAGTGAGCGTGCAGTTCACGTATTCCTTCTAGCGCGTCTGGCAGGGCGTGCGGGCCCCGCCCGCGCGGTAGCGCTCGGGCTGCGTGCTAGAATGGCCCGCAGCCCGAGAAAGCCTGATGGCCGTCACCTTCCCCTTCTACATTCGCAAAGCCGCCGTTCTTGGCGCCGGTGTGATGGGCGCGCAGATCGCCGCGCATCTCGTCAATGCTCGTGTACCCACGATGCTGTTCGAGCTTCCGGCCAAGGACGGCGATCCGAACCGCAACGTATTGAAAGCCGTCGAGAACCTGAAGCGGCTCGAGCCGAGCCCGCTCGCGGCCGCCTCGCATGCAGCGCATATCGAACCGGCGAATTACAGCCAGCATTTGCCGCGCCTTGCGGAATGCGACCTCGTGATCGAGGCGATCTCCGAGCGAATGGACTGGAAAGCCGAGCTTTACGCAAAGGTCGCCCCGCATCTCGGGTCGTCGACGGTATTTGCGAGCAATACGTCCGGCCTCTCGATCAACCGGCTCTCGCAAGCGCTGCCGCCGGAGGTGCGTACGCGGTTCTGCGGCGCACACTTCTTCAACCCGCCGCGCTACATGCATCTCGTCGAGCTGATCGAGTGCCGCGATACGCGCCCCGAGATCCTCGTTCAACTCGAAGCCTTCCTCGTCACCGCGCTTGGCAAGGGCGTGATCCGCGCGAAAGATACGCCGAACTTCATCGCGAACCGCGTCGGTGTGTTTTCGATGCTCGCCACGCTCCATCACGCGCAGCGCCTCGGACTCGGGTTCGACGTGGTGGACGCCCTGACCGGCACGCTCATCGGCCGGCCGAAAAGCGCGACGTTTCGCACGGCCGATGTCGTGGGGCTCGATACGTTCGCGCACGTCGTCGATACGATGAAGGAGGCGCTCTCGGGCGATCCGTGGCACCGCTATTACAGGCTCCCCGAGTGGCTGCAGCAGTTGATCGAGCAGGGCGCGCTGGGGCAGAAGACGCGGCGCGGCGTGTACCAGAAGATCGGCAACGAGATACACGTCCTCGATCCCGCGAGCGCGAGTTATCGTCTCGCGCAGGGCAAGGCGGACGAAGGTGTGACCGAGATCCTGAAGAACCGCAGTCCCGCGGAGCGCTTCGAGCAATTGCACTCTTCGACGCATCCTCAAGCCGAGTTTCTCTGGTCCATCTTTCGCGACACGTTCCATTATTGCGCCGTCCATCTCGCCGAGATCGCGCACAGCGCACGCGATCTCGATCTTGCGCTGCGCTGGGGGTTCGGATGGAACCAGGGGCCGTTCGAAATCTGGCAGTCGGCCGATTGGCAGAAGCTCGCGCAGTGGCTGGACGAGGACATCGCGGCCGGGAAAGCGATGGCGGACGTTCCGCTTCCGGCGTGGGCGAGCGACCCGGCGCGCAGCGGGGTGCATGCGCCGCAAGGCTCGTACGCGCCGGAGAGCCACAGCTATCAACAGCGCTCGCAGCTGCCTGTCTATCGGCGACAGGCATTTCCCGACCGCCTGCTCGGCGAGGAGCGGCGCTATGGCGAAACGATATTCGAAAGCGACGCCGTGCGCTGTTGGCACACGGGAGACGATATCGCGATCGTGAGCTTCAAGAGCCGCATGCACACCATCGGGGACGACGTGCTCGAAGGCGTCCTGCAGGCGATCGACGAGGCCGAGCGCGGCTACATGGGGCTCGTGATCTGGCAGACCGAGCCGCCGTTCTCGGTCGGCGCCAACCTCAAGAAGACGCCCGCCGGCGGCGCGAAGCCCGGACAGCCCTCGAACGTCAGTCGGTTGTTCAGGCAATTCCGGCGCGCGGCGGAATCCACGGTGCTCAAGGCGGCTCATGCGCTCAACGTCGCGGACAAGCTGATGGCGGGGAGGCTCGCCGAAGTCGAGCAGCTCGTCGTCGCGTTTCAGCAGACGACGCAAAGCCTCAAGTACTCGATGGTGCCGACGGTTGCCGCGGTCGACGGGCTGGCGCTCGGCGGCGGCTGCGAATTCATCATGCATTGCGACCGCGCGGTTGCCACGCTGGAG
>CAMPGR010000108.1 GCA_946885605.1 uncultured Pseudomonadota bacterium | reverse complement strand
AGCATGACGCGCGGATTTCGAATAAGGCGCTGGCCGGGAAGGTCGGCTTGGCCGGCGGCATGGCTGTCTTTGGATTCACGTTCTACGGCATCGCAGCCTGGTGGGGCGAGAATTCCGGGTTTGCACTGCTCAACTTCAGCGTCGCGGCGGCGGCGGCGGCGTTTCTCGCGTTCAATTTTCATCCCGCGCGTATATTCATGGGCGATGTCGGCTCCGTGCCGCTCGGCTTTCTCTCCGGAGCGTTCGGCCTCATGGGTTGGCAGCGGGGTCTCTGGAGCTGGTGGTTTCCGCTCATGGTTTTCGGTCCGTTCATCGTGGACGCGAGCGTGACGCTCGCGCGCCGCCTCCTCCGTGGCGAGCGCGTGTGGGAAGCGCACCGCGACCACTACTACCAGCGCCTTGTGCAACTCGGCTGGGGACATCGCGGTACTGCAATCGCGGAGTACGTGTTGATGCTGCTCACCGGCCTGCTCGCGCTCGCCACGCTTTCCGCTTCGGCCGCTGCTCAGGCTCTCGCGCTCGGCACCGCTGCAGCGGTTTACGCCGCACTCATCGCATACGTCGAGCACGCGTGGCGGCGCAAGATCACCCCCGGGGCGGTCCGGTGAGGTTCAACTGGCGCATCGCGCTTGCGTTCGCTCACGATCTCGCGGCATGCGCCGTAGCATGGCTTTTTTCCTTCTGGCTGCGCTTCAATCTCGAGCGCATACCGCCTCCGTTCGACGAAATCGCGCTGCGCTCGGTCATCTTCGTCGTTCCGCTCTATGGAGCGCTCTTTCTTTCCTTCGGGCTTTATCGAGGCGTTTGGCGGTTCGCCAGCCTTCCGGACCTGAAGCGGATACTGATCGCCGTCACGCTCGGCGCCATCGCAACGCCCGCGCTACTCTTCATGCTGCAGATGGCGGTGCCGCGCTCGGTGTTGATCATGAGCCCGATCTTTCTCGCCGCGTTCATGGGCGGCAGCCGCCTTGCATATCGCGCGTGGAAGGAACGCACGCTGACAAGCCTGCTACCGGAGACGCGCGAGCCGGTGTTCGTTATCGGCGCGGAAGAAGCGGCCGTCAACCTGATCAAGGAGCTCGCGCGCAGTCCGCAATGGCGCGTGATCGGCATCTTCGATGATGAAGGCGGCAAGCACGGCCGGCAGCTGCACGGAGTGAACGTGCTTGGAAAGCTCGATGCGCTGCGCTACTGGCGGGAGAAGCTGAACGTCGAGCACGCCATCATTGCCATGCCCGAGGCTTCGCATGGCACGCGCCGAAAAGCGATCGAGGTCGCGCGGGCGTCGAGCCTGAAAGTCCTGACCGTCCCTTCGTTCGATGACCTCATGAGCGGACGCGTAACCGTCTCCCAGATACGCCACGTGGAGCTCGACGATCTGCTCGGGCGGGACCCCGTCGTGCTCGACGCCGCGGGTCTCGAAAACTGGCTTCGCGAGCGCGTCGTTCTCGTAAGCGGAGCGGGTGGATCGATCGGCGCCGAGCTGTGCCGCCAGGTCGCACGCTATCACCCGCGCCGCCTCGTCATGTTCGAGCTGAACGAATATGCGCTCTATGCGATCGAGCAGGAATTCCGAGACCGTTACGCCGCCGTCGATATCGTGCCTGCGATCGGCGACGTGAAAAGCGCAGCGCGCGTCCGGGAGGTAATGGAGGAGCACCGCCCATCGGTCGTGTTCCATGCAGCCGCGTACAAGCACGTGCCGCTCATGGAGAAGGAAAACGCCTGGCAGGCGATCCTGAACAATGTCGCCGGCACGCAGGTGATGGCCGAGGCCGCGATCGGCCACGGCGTCGAGAAGTTCGTGCTGATCTCGACCGACAAGGCGGTCAATCCCGCGAACGTGATGGGTGCGAGCAAACGGCTTGCCGAGATGGTGTGCCAGGCACTGCAGCGCCCGGACGGTACACGATTCGTGATGGTTCGCTTTGGCAACGTGCTTGGATCCACTGGCAGCGTCATCCCCAAGTTTCGCGAGCAGATCGCGCGCGGCGGGCCGGTTACGGTCACGCACGCGGAGATCACGCGCTATTTCATGTCCATTCCCGAAGCCGTGCAGCTTGTGATGCAGGCGGGGCTCATGGGACAGGGCGGTGAAGTTTTCGTGCTCGACATGGGCGAGCCGGTGCGGATCGCGGATCTGGCGCGCGACATGATCCGGCTCTCTGGGCTCACCGAGGAGGATATCCGCATCGTCTACACGGGCTTGCGGCCCGGTGAGAAGCTCTACGAAGAGCCGCTTGCCGCCAATGAGAATTCGCTGCGCACGCCGCATCCCAAGTTGCGGATCGCCCAAGCGCGGCACGAGAACGGCACCTGGCTCGCGGACGTCTCCCAGTGGCTCGCAATGAACGACTTTCCAACCGAAGCCGAAGTAAAGGCGCAGCTTGCGCGTTTCGTCCCCGAATATGCCGGACGCTAGCCCGGGGACCGTCACGGGCGCGATCAACCGACACGCCGATCGTACTGCGCGCTGGTCGGCGATCGCGCTCGGCATCTCGATTCCCATCACCGTCGCGCTCAACAACCTGTTCCTCTTGTTCACGCTCCTCGCGTGGCTCTCGAGCGGCCATTACCGGGCAAAGCGGGACGCGTTTCGCCACCCGGTCGCCGTAGCCTCGGTCGCGCTTTTCGTTCTCCTCGCCGTTGGAACGCTCTACGGCGCAGCCGATGTCGACTATGCAGCGCTGCACCTCAAGAAGTATGCGGATTTCATGCTCATCCCCGTATTCCTTTCGCTTTTTCATGATGCACGCTCGCGATACCACGCGATCCACGGCTTTGCCTTGTCGCTCGCATTGGTACTCCTCATCTCGTACTTGCTCAAACTCGGAGTACCGCTCGCCATACCCTCCGTCCAGGGCCACGCCGGCTATCCGGTCGTCTTCAAGGAGCATCTCACGCACAACATCTTCATGGCCTTCGCCGTCTTCCTGTACACATGGCTTGCGCTCAGCGTGAAATCACGATGGGCGCGGCTCGCCTGGACTGTTCTCGCAATTCTCGCGTTGATCAATGTAACGACCCTGGTGCACGGCGCAACGGGTTATCTCGTCCTCGCGGGGCTGCTCCTGCTGCTCGGATACCGGTGCGTCGGCTGGCGCGGTATGGCGGTATCAATTTTCGGAATTGCGCTATTGGCATCAGCGCTCATGACCTTCACCAATCCTTTCGAGCGGCGCGTAACGAAGATCGCAACGGAACTGCAGGACTGGCAGCCGAGCAGCGCTGCCAACACTTCCACCGGCTGGCGGCTCGAGTTCTACCGCACCACGCTTTCGCTCATCGCGGAACATCCGCTGATTGGCGTCGGTACCGGGGGTTTCGCGCCTGCCTACGCCAAAAAGGTGGAAGGCACCGGCAAGGTTGCAACCCGGAATCCGCACAACGAGTTCCTCCTCATGTGGGCGCAGCTTGGCATCGCAGGGCTCGCCGCGCTCATCTGGCTGTTCGCACGGCAGTGGCAGCTCGCCGCCCGGCTTCCCACGCGGCTCGAAAGGGAGCTTGCGGGCGGGCTGGTCGTCACCATGGTGATCGGCTGCATGCTGAACTCGCTGCTCCTCGATCACACCGAGGGGCTCTTTTACGCCTGGCTCACCGGCGTCCTCTACGGCGGGCTAAAATGCGCGGGGGCGGAAAACGAGGCGCGAAACGAAGCGCCCTTCGTTTCCGCCACGCGCATTCGATGAAAAACGTATCGAGCTTTTCCGCCGAGAACTGGGAGCCCGGCAAACGCCCCCGCGTGGCCGCCATCGTCATCACCAAGAACGAGGAGGCGGTCATCGGCCGCTGTCTCGAGTCGGTGCAATGGGCGGACGAGATCATCCTCGTCGATTCGGGCAGCACCGATCGCACCGTGGAGATCGCGCGTGAGCTGCGGGCACGCGCGGTCATCACGCCCGACTGGCACGGCTTCGGTCCGCAGCGCAATCGCGCCATCGACCACGCGAGCGCCGACTGGATCTTCGCGCTGGATGCGGACGAGTGGGTGACGCCCGAGCTGCAACGGGAAATTCTGGCGACCATCAGCATGCCAGGCGAGCTTGTCGGCTACCGCATACCTCGCCTTTCGAGCTACTGCGGGCGGCGTATGCGCCACGCCGGCTGGTGGCCCGACTACGTTTCGCGCCTGTTCAAACGTGGACGCGCGCGGTTCAGCGGCGACATCGTTCACGAGCATCTCGTGCCAGACGGGCGCTTGGGAAAGCTGCGCAATCCGTTGCTGCACGAGGCGATCACCGACCTCGATGACATGCTCACCAAGCTCAACAGTTATTCGACGTGGGGCGCGCAGACCTTGCACGAGCGCGGGCGGCGCGCCGGGCTCGGCACCGCGCTCGGCCACGGCGCGTGGACGTTCTTCAAGACTTACGTTCTGCGGGCGGGCTTCCTCGATGGCCGAGAAGGCTTCATGCTCGCGGTATCGAACGCCGAAGGCGCTTACTACAAGTATCTCAAGCTCATGCTGCTCGCGCGGCGCGAGAAGAGCCGATCGTGAAGCTTGCGGTAATCGTGACGACCTACAACCGCCCTGATGCGCTCGCCGCGGTGCTCGATGGCTATGCGGCGCAGGAGGTGCAATCCTTCGAGCTCATCGTCGCGGACGATGGCTCCACGGATGAGACGCGCCGTCTGGTCGCGGCGCGCGCCAGGCAGGCGCCGTATCGGCTGCGGCACGTGTGGCAGGAGGACCGCGGCTTTCGGGCGGCCGCGATCCGCAACCGGGCGCTCGCGCAAACCGCAGCGGAATACGTCATCTTCAGCGACGGCGATTGCATTCCGTCGCGCCGCTTCGTGGCCCGGCACGCGGCGCTCGCGGAACGCGGTTATTTCGTCGCGGGCAACCGCATCCTGCTGTCCGAGCGCTTCACTGAGGAGGTCCTGCGCGCTTCGCTGCCGGTGCACGAGTGGCCCGCACGCAAGTGGCTCATGGCGTGGCTGCGCCGCGACGTCAATCGCGCGCTGCCCCTCCTCGACCTCCCCGATGGCGCATTTCGCAAGCGCGCGCCGAACCGCTGGAAGGGCGTAAAGACGTGCAACCTGTCAGCGTGGCGCCGCGATCTGATTGCGGTGAACGGCCTCGACGAATCGTACTGCGGCTGGGGACTGGAGGACTCCGACCTCGTCATTCGCCTGTTTCGGGCGGGCGTCAAGCACAAGAGCGCGCGCTTTGCCGCACCCGTCTTTCATCTCTGGCACCGCGAATTCGACCGCAGCCGTCTAGGCGAAAACGAGCGGCGGCTGAACGAAGTGAT
Organism: uncultured Pseudomonadota bacterium; assembly: GCA_946885605.1. The sequence continues at coordinate 7,943 of CAMPGR010000108.1, read as the reverse complement.
CGGCTGCGGGCGCATCGAAGCGCTGAACGGCGTGAGTCAGTACTTATGATGGCCGCGGTTCGCGCTGCGTGGCCATCACCGGGAAGCACTCCCCCAAAAAATGTATTGATCGTCGTCACCCGACGCATTGGCGACGTTCTCCTTGCGACGCCGCTCATCCGTTCGCTGAAGGAGGCGTGGCCGGATGCCGCGATCGACGCGCTAGTTTTCGCCGGCACGGAAGAATTCCTCGCGGCGAACCCGGACGTGCGCCATGTGCATACGATACCGGAACGGCCGCGTTTCGCGCGTCACTTGGCCTTTCTCGCCCGGCTCGCGCGGCGCTACGAGCTGGCCCTATCGCTCGTGCCCGGTGACCGGCCGACGCTGTACGCGTTCGTCGCCGGCCGCTGTCGCGCGGGGCTCCTGATCGATCGCGGCAAGGACTGGTGGAAACGCCTCCTCCTCCACCGCTGGATTCCCTTCGACGGGAACCACACGCACACGGTACGCATGCATCTCGCGCTCGCAGATCTGCTCGGTGTGGCCGTGCGCGCCGACCCGGTCGTCGCGTGGAGTGCCGAGGACGCCGAACAGATCGACCGGCTGCTCGGTGTCGCGCCGGCACCGTTCGTCGCGCTGCATCCCTACCCCAAGTTCAACTACAAGATGTGGTCGCCGGGGGCGTGGATCGAGGTGGCCGCCTGGCTCGCGGGGCGCGGATATCGCGTTGTCCTCACCGGCGGCAAGGCGCCGGAGGAAGTGGGCTATGTATCCCAACTGGCGCAGCGCATGCCGCCGTCCAGCACGCTCAATGCCGCTGGCGAGCTTTCGCTCGGCGCGTCCGCGTGCCTCGTGAGCCGTGCCGAAGTCTACGTCGGCCCCGATACGGCATTGACCCATGTTGCGGCGGCACTCGGCGTACCGACCATTGCGTTGTTCGGGCCGTCGGACCCGCTGAAATGGGGGCCGTGGCCGCGCGGACACGCCCCTCACGCGAATCCCTGGTATCGCTATGGCAGCCAGCGCAGCGGCAACGTGACGCTGCTGCAGGGCGCAGCGCCGTGCACGCCGTGTCTCAACGAGGGTTGCGGAAGCAATATCGCGAGCTTCAGCGACTGCTTGCAGCAACTGCCGGCGTCCCGGGTGATCGCCGCTATTGCGGCCACGCTCGGCGACAAACCGGAGCGGATCGCAGCGCGCGGTTGAATGTCGGCGTAGCCCTGCACTTTGGCTCGCAGCAGCGTGTTCTGCTCTCGAACGGCCTGGCTCACTGCACCAACGCGGCGGCCTGATCGGCAAACTGGATGCGATAGAGCTTCGCGTACACGCCATCGCGCTCGAGCAGCGCGCGATGCGTGCCCATCTCCACGATCCGGCCGTGATCGAGCACGACGATCCGGTCGGCGCCCTCCACCGTCGAGAGCCGATGGGCGACGACGATTGTCGTGCGACCCTGCATGAGCGTCTCGAGTGCGGCCTGCACGTGGCGCTCGGATTCCGAGTCGAGGGCGGAGGTCGCCTCATCGAGTATGAGCACCGGCGCGTTCTTGAGCAGCGCCCGGGCGATCGCAAGGCGCTGGCGCTGTCCGCCGGAAAGCTTCACGCCATTCTCACCCACCAGCGTGTCGAGGCCTTCGGGCATCTTCTCGATGAATTCCATCGCGTGAGCCGCCTCGGCCGCCGCAATCACTTCGTCGCGCGAGGCGACGTTCATCGCACCGTATGCGATATTGGCTGCGACGGTGTCGTTGAAGAGCACCACGTCCTGGCTCACGAGCGCGATGTTGGCGCGCAGGCTCGCGAGGCTCACTTCCGCGAGATCGTGCCCGTCGAGCAGCAGGCGTCCGCGCGTGGGGCGGTAAAAGCGCGGCACCAGATTCACCAGCGTCGTCTTGCCGCTCCCGGATGCGCCGACGAGCGCCAGCGTCTCTCCTGGCGCAATGGTGAGATTGATCCCATCGAGCGCGAGATTGGGCGAGTCGCCGTAACGGAAGCTCACCCGTTCGAAACGGATCTCGCCGCGCGCGCGCGCGAGCCCGACCGTGCCGCCGTCCGTTTCCGCGTCCTGGTCGAGGAGCTCGAATATGCTTTCCGCCGCGGCGAGCCCGCGTTGAAGAGGCTCGTTCACGCTGGTGATGCGCTTGAGCGGCGCATTCAGCATGAGCATCGCGGCGACGAACGAACCGAACCCGCCGACCGTGATTTCCGCAGCGCTCGACTGCATTGTCGCGAGATAAACCATGACGGCGAGCGCAACGGCGGCGATGAGCTGCATGATGGGCACGCTCGCGGCGGAGGCTGCGACCTGTTTCATCATGTAGCGCCGCACCCGGTTCGCCTGCTCGTTGAAGCGGCTCGCTTCGTAACGCTGGCCGCCGAAGAGCTTCACGACCTTGTGGCCCTCGATCGTCTCCTGCAGCACCTGGGTGACCTCCCCCATCCCCCGTTGTACGTCGCGGCTCGACGCGCGCAGCCGCACGCCGATCCTGCGCACCACCCACACCACGATCGGCGTCATGACGAGCGCAAGCAGCGTCAGCTTCCAGTTGAGCCACAGCATCCACGCGAGGAGCCCGACCATCGCGAGCGTGTCCTTGAAGATCACCGTGAGCACGCTGGTCGCCGCGGTGGTCACCTGTGCGACGTCGTACGTGAGCTTCGAGATGAGATTGCCGGAAGCGCGGTCGTCGTAGTAGGGCGTTGGCAGCTGCAGCAGCCGCGCGAACATCGCGCCCCGCAGATCCATCACGACCTTGTTGCCCACCCAGTTGATGCAGAAGGTGGCGGCATACTCGGCGAGCCCGCGCACGACGAAGAGCGCGATGATGATGAGTGGCATCCAGCGCATGATTGCTTCGTCCTTCTCGACGAAGATGCCGTCGAGCAGCGGCTTCATGATCGCGGGGAGTACCGGCTCGGTCGCGGCGACGACGACCATCCCAACGAGCCCCACCGCGAATGCACCGCGATACGGCGCGACATAGCGCAGCAGCCGCAGATAAAGCCCGGTTCCGGAGGTCGTTTTCACGACGCGAACAATAGCAAACTTCCCCGGGAAATGAAAAAACTAAGAGTGCCTAATATAGTGAACCTGGATCACCTATGTCAGGCCCTCTAACTAAGGGAACGCGTATTCGAGCGTCAACGTGTAGCTGCGCTCGGGCAGCGGATAGGCGTTGTAGCGGTCGGCCACGAACTGGCTCCGCACGGCATAGTTGTAGTACTTCTCGTTGGCGAGATTGTTGACCGCTGCGCCGAGACGCAGCCGCTTGCGTTCGTGCACGAGCTTCAGATCGACGACGGTGTACGACGGAATGGTCGCACCGAGCGTATTGCCCTCGTCGTTGTCCATGAACTGGCGGCTGACATAGTTGAGGGATGCGTTGAGGCGCGTCCTCGCGTCGATCGCCCAGCTCGCGCCGACGCGCGCCTTGTGCCGCGGCACGAGCGGCACCTCCTTTCCCGCAATGGGCACGTTCTGTTGCGTGAACGCGCTCCCGGAAAGCACACCGCCGCGAAACCTCGCGTCGGTGTACGCGTACGCGAACGTGGCGGTGAACGCGCGATGCAGCGGCCAGCGCGCTTCGAACTCGACTCCGCGGCGTCGTGACGGAGGAAGATTGGTGTTGCCGACGCCCGTTGTAAACGGGTCGAGGTGAATTTCGTCGTTGACGTCGATCTGAAAGAGGGCCGCCCGCAGCGATGCGCTTCGCGTGCGCACTTCGTATCCGAGCTCATAGTCGCGCGCCGTCTGGGGCTTCAGGAACTGGAACTCGTTCTCGAAGCGCGGCGAGGTTTCGTAGATCTCGTCCACCGTCGCGAAGCGGTAGCTGCGACCGATCTTGCCGATGAGCGCGGAAGCGCGATCGAGCTGATAGCGCACGCCGGCCTCGTAGGCGTGCTCGGTCTCGCGCTGCGCGCCCGCCATCGCGCCCGGGTCGAAAGCGCTCCCCGGTGCGGTGGGATCGAAGGCATCGGCCGCGTCGAGCGCGAGGCGCTCGATGCGCGCTCCGGCGGTCAACGTGAATCGATCGCCGAAGCGCGCCGTGTTGTGCAGGTAGAAGGCTTGGTTCTCCTGAACCGCCGCGACCGTGTTGATCGGGCGGCTAATATTCGCGGGCGAATTCGATCGGCGCAATTGATAGTCCCAGCGGTACCAGTCGAACCCGCCGACGAGGGTGCTGGCGCTGCCGAAAAGCCCGTGGCGAACCCTCGCGCGCGGCGTGAAGGAACGCACGTCGAGATCGATCGTTCGAAAATCCGGAAATCCGCTGAAATCGAAATACGAGCGCTGCGCCTTGTCGCGCCAGCCGAAGCCCAGCGTGAACTCTCCCAGTGCGACCGTATGGTGCCAGTCGAGCGTTGCGCGATTGCCGTCGCGCTGAGCATAGTCGAGCGGGGTGCTCGTTCCGCGACGGTTGGCCGCAAGCTCGTTCACCCCGGCGGAAGGCTGGACGGCGCGCGCGCCGGGCAGGCGGATGCCCTGGCGATCGGCGCCGAGCTTGAAATCGATGCTGCCGTTGTCGGTGAGCCAGCGTAAATCGGCCTGCGCCGTTGCCTGCCGGTTATGGTTGTTCGCGCGGTAACCGTCCGACTCGAAGTTCGCCGCCCCGATGTTGATGCCGGCGCGGGCGCTCGCATAGTTGGCGCTCGCGTGCACTTCGCTGGTCGCGTAGCTTCCGATGCGCCCGCCCGCAACGACGCCGTTCGACAGCGCGAACGGCGATTTGGTGATGATGTTGATCACGCCACCAGTCGCGCCGTCTCCGTAGAGTACGCTGCCGCTGCCGCGCACGATCTCGATGCGCTCGATCGCGGACAGCGGGACGGCGGACCACTGCACGCCCGAGAGATCGATATCGCCGGCGCGCCGTCCATCGATGAGAATCAGCGTGTTCTGCCCGCCGGTCGCGCCGAAGCCGCGCAGATCGACCACCGTCGAGGCAGCGTTGTTGCCGAAGAGATCGTGCAGCGTGATGCCCGGTTGCTCGGCCAGGAGATCGGGCACGGTGCGCGCGGCGCTCGCGCGTATGTCTTCCGCCGTGATCACGCTCACGTTGACCGGAGTTGCGACGATCTGCCCGGGAAAGCGGGTCGCCGTGACCACCACTTCTTCGCCGCGCGTCAGGGGAGGGTCGGCCGCGACGGCTCCATTTGCGGCCCCGAGCACGGCGAGCGCCGCGCTCCGCATCGAGAGCGCCACTTTCTTCCTCGCGTGCACGCCCGCCGCGTGCGCCATTGGAACGGGATGCATCCATCCCCTTGCGGACCAGGCCGGTATACGGGCTCGCGCGTTTTCGAGTTCACCGCCTTCCCGAGCGCGATTGCGCTCAGTGGCCAGGCGCTTCCATGCGAAAGCGCCTCAGGCAAACCCACTCACGCTTACCGTTGCGGGGGCAGCACAGGCCTTGCACCTGTTTCCCGTTCAACCCGGCCGGTTCGCTCCCGGCGCGGGCACCCGCGTCCGCGTGTGGATTACGCGCGCTTACGGATAGCGCGCGCGAACCACCACGCACGGCATTCTAGCAGCCCTACAAACCACATTCAAAATTTGACCTTATCAGTTGACGCAGCGAAATTTTTGCTTCTATAGTGTTGCGATGGACGCGGAGCTCAAATCGCTCGAACAGAAGATCAGCCAGGTGGCCGAGTACTGCCAGCGGCTGCGTGCCGACAACCACCACCTGCGCCAGCAGCTCGCTGCGGTGCTCAACGAAAACCAGCGGCTCGAACAGAAAATCGACAGCGCGACGAGCCGGCTCGAGAACCTGCTCAATCAGCTCCCCGAAGAGGACGCATGAATGCCGAATCAAAAGGCCTCCAGATCAATATCATGGGGAGGGAGTTTCGCGTTGCGTGCCCGGAGGAAGAGCAGAAGGGCCTGCTCGAAGCGGTGGAATACTTGAACCGCAAGATGCAGGAGATACGCGCTGGCGGAAAAGTCCTCGGGGTGGAACGGATTGCCATCATGGCGGCGCTCAACATCGCGCACGAATTGCTCACCACGAAGGTGGGCGGCGGTTTTGACATCGCGGACATAAAGCGTAAAATGGCCCGCATGGAAAACGTGCTTGATCAGTTGATGTCCGATCAGGATGAACTGTTTTAAAGCTTCCCCTGCAGTGTCCGTTTAGGTCTTAGATTCTCTGAACCAACTTGTAACATGGTTGCCGACTCAAGCAGTTCCGGTGTGCGCGTCCGACACGGAAGCGCCTGAAGGGGCTCGGAAGGCGACCACCTTGAACCTCTGGTTCAAGATGCAGGCCTGACGGCACATGCGGGGGTCCCTATAAGAGAAATGCGGCTTGGCCGCATTTTTTTTGTCGCTCATTGTTCGAGCGCTATTTTGCGGGCCTTCGCTCCCGCTTTTTTGGGGGGCCTTCGTTCCCGCTTTTTTGGGGGGCTTTCGTTCCCGCTTTTTATGCGGTACTGGCTGCTCAAATCCGAGCCCTTGTCATACAGCATCGATGACATGGCACGCGACCGCGTGACCGCATGGTCCGGTGTGCGCAACTACCAGGCGCGCAACTTCATGCGCGACCAGATGCGCGTAGGCGACCGCGCCTTCTTCTACCATTCCAATTGCGACGAGCCGGGTATCGTCGGCATCGTCGAAGTCTGCGGGACCGCGCACGCCGACGAGACGCAGTTCGATCGCAGGAGCAAGTACTACGACCCGGAGGCGAAGCGCGATGCGCCGCGCTGGGTCAATGTCGACGTCAAGTTCGTGAAAAAAACGCCGCTCGTTGCGCTCGACGAGCTGCGCCGGCACAAGCCGCTTGCCGGGCTGCGCATCCTGCAGCGCGGCAACCGGCTCTCGATCACGCCGGTCGATCCAGGCGAGTGGGATTACATCGTGAAGCTCACCGGGCGCGCGCCCTGAAGCGTGTTTCGCACGCCGCCCAGGACAGACAAAGGAGGAGCATGTCATGGCGCACCCCCAGACCATCGACACGCACGCGCATTTCTTTCCCGAATCGTACATCCGCCTGATCGCCGAGCACGGCAAGCGCTGCGGGACAACGCTCGTCACCGATGCCTCGGGCGCAACCTTCATTCAGGTCGGGCTTCTGCTGCGCACAGGCCCGATCACGCCGGCGTTCATGGATTTCAACGAAAGGCTCTCCATCATGGACCGGCAGGGCGTGGGCATGCACGCGCTCTCGCTCACCCAGCCGATGGTGTACTGGGCGGACGACGATCTTTCGATGAAGCTCTGCGTCGCGTTCAACGATGCGGTGAGCGCCGCGCATCGCGCCCATCCCGACCGTTTCATCGGCTTCGCCTGCCTGCCGTTCCAGAATCCGCATCTCGCGCTCGAAGAGCTCGAACGCGCGGCGAAGCTGCCCGGCATACGCGGCATCTACATGGCGACTGCCGTACGGGATCGCGAGCTGTCCGACCGCAGCTTCTTCCCGGTGTACGAGCGCATCGCGGATCTGGGACTGCCGATCTTCCTGCACCCGATGATGATCAACAACGAGCGGCTCAAGCAGTATTACCTGATCAACACGATCGGCAATCCGACGGACACTGCCATAGCCGCGTGCCATCTCATTTTCGGCGGCGTGCTCGACGCCTTTCCCAAGCTCGATGTGAGCCTGCCGCATGCCGGCGGGACGCTTCCCATCCTGCGCGGCCGGCTCGATCAGGCGTTCAGGACGCGGCCCGAGTGCAAGACGATCCCGCAGCCGCCGAGCGCCTACTTGAAGCGCTTCACCTACGACACGATCAGCTATTCGGAGGAAATCATGGATGAGCTCGTGGGGCTGGTCGGGGCGGACCGCATCATGATGGGCAGCGACTACTGCTTCGATATCGCCTACAACGACCCCGTCTCCCTCGTGTGCGGCATGAAATCGCTCGACGCGACGCAACGCAGCCAGATCCTGTGGGGAAACGCCGCACGCCTGCTGCGCCTCGATTGATGCTCTCGAGACTTGAATTCACCCCATCCCCAC